>CAVCIU010000018.1:936-32847 GCA_963602355.1 Methanobacteriaceae archaeon | reverse complement strand
AAGGTATACCTGAACCTGCTGCAATTCTTTTTTTGCGTGATGAATTTATTAATTGAGGATTTGCTCTTTCTTCTGGTGTCATACTTGAAATAAAAACTTCAATTCTTTTCATTTGTTTTTCACCTTCGTGAGAAATCAAATCTCTATCGTCTTTTTTTATATTCAAACCTGGTAACATACCCAAAATGTTACCCATTGAGCCGAAAGCTTTCATTTGTTTTTGCATTTTTAAGAAATCGTCAAAAGTAAATTCTGCTTTTTTCATTTTCTTTTGAAGTTCTAGTGCTTCTTTTTCATCAAAAACTTCTTGAGCTTTTTCTACAAGAGAAACGATATCGCCCATACCAAGAATTCTTGTTGCAATTCTTTCTGGGTGAAAATCTTCTAAAGCTGTCATTTTTTCGCCTGTACCAGTTAATTTGATTGGTTTACCTGTACAGTGAACAATACTTAATGCAGCACCACCTCTAGAGTCGCCGTCTAATTTTGTTAAAATCAAACCTGTTAAATTAAGTTGAGCATCAAAGTTTTCTGCAACATTAACAGCTTCTTGACCTGTCATAGAATCAATAACCAAAAGTTTTTCTTGAGGATTGAAAATTCTATCAATCAATAATAATTCAGCCATCATGTCAGTATCAATTTGCAAACGACCTGCTGTATCTAAAATCAATACATTATAGCCATTTTCTTTTGCATGATTTAAAGCCTTTTGTACAATATTTTGAACATTTTTTTCTTCGTCAATCGTAAACACTTCAATGCCGATTTGTTGACCCAAAGTTTTTAATTGACTAATCGCTGCAGGACGATAAACGTCGCAAGCAACAAGTAAAGGATTTTTACCTTCTTTTTTAAGTTTAACCGCAAGTTTTGCAGAAGAAGTTGTTTTACCAGAACCTTGCAAACCTAGCAACATAATCATTGAAGGGTGTCCTGTTAAATCAAGAGGTTTATTTTCCTTACCTAAAATTTCAACCAATTCGTCATGAACTATTTTAATAAGTTGTTCTGACGGATTAACACCTTCTAAAACCTTTTCACCTTCTGCTTTATCTTTAACGGCAGAGATAAAAGATTTAACTACTCTCAAGTTAACATCAGCTTCAAGCAAAGCTCTTCTGATTTCTCTCAAAGCCTCTTGCATATTGTCTTGAGTAAGTTCTTTTCCTCTTGCGTTAGAAATTATATTTTGTAGTTTTTCACTTAAATTATCAAACATATTTTTCCCTTTTTTAAAATGTTATTAAAATCTTATCATAAAATAGTACGGCTTGGTATTGTTTTTTTGAAAAATTTAAGGTATCTTACTTTTAGAAAAATTTAGGAGAACTTATGCAATTAGATATCGTAACAAATGAAATTGGACTAGTATTAGAAGAATTAATGAACTTTATTCAAAACGATGAAGAGGTTAAACAAGATTTTAACGAATACTCAAGCACAATGGGCGGACTTAAACATAACACTCTTATGGAGCTTGCTGTACCTTATATTTTTGAAAGAAACATTCCAGACAAAAATTGTTCTGTAATCGAATTGTATCTTCAAAAACACGAAACTCTTCCTGATGAAGCTAGAAATTTATTAATTGCATTAAAAACTCCTATTTCATCAATATTTGAAATCAAAAAGAATATTAAAAACGGTTTTGAACTATTGAATTTGGTAAACGAAAAAACTTATGATGCGATTTACCCATTCAAAATGACAAATCTTAGAGGTTTGGGTGTTGGTCAATTCTTGGTTGCAAGACTATTTAACTTTGAAGATGCAACATATATTATTGATATTTCAGGTGCATTACCTTCAACCAAAAAACCTGATGCAATGAGATTTGCGGTTGCTAAAATTATTCAAGAGCCACATCTTGTTTATATGGACAACCCTGTTAAAGAAAAAGAAATTGAAGAAAACGTTAAAATGATGAATCAAAAATTTATCGAAGCTTTTGGCTCAAATATGATTTTCACAACAAGCAATCATTCTGACGAAATCGTTTCTATGTTCAATGAATACACAGAAGACGGAACACCAATTAACCTTGAAGGTAAAATTGAAGAACCAAAAGAATACAAATATTTTGAAGTTAAAGATTACAATACAAACTATAATAACTTTATAGAAAATTCTGTTACAGGCTATTATAATAAACAACAAATTTACGATATTGCAGTAACTTTCCAACCAGAAGAAGGTCTTTATATCGTACCTTTCTACAAAAGTTTAGAAAGAATTTTAACTTCTGATAAACCAGAAGAAATCGAAAATTACGATAAATGTATAAAATATTTCGTAGAAGCACCAACAATTTCTGCAAGAATTTTGACAGACATCAATAACAAATATCCAAATTTCACAGAACTTGCAAATAAAGTAATGGGCGAAAACCTAAGCTTTGACGAAATCTTAAACAAATACAAAGATGTAAAACATAGAGTATTCTCACACACAACAATTTTGTATAACTCAAACGTTTTCTCATCAACATTAACAGACATAGTTGATACAAAGAAAAAAGAAGGTATAGACTACTCTAACGTAAAAAGAAACAATCCATGTCCTTGCGGTAGCGGTAAAAAATACAAAAATTGCTGTCTAAAATAGCACATAGTTAGTAGGTTGGATTTAATAACCCAACAAAAAAAATTAAACAAATGTAACGAAAAAATTTTGCAAATAGCAAAATATATTTTTACAGTTTTTAAACCATGCGTGAAAGTTTCTGCAATTCAAAATTACTATACACCTTTAGTGGCTAAAAAATCTTTTGACAAAAATATGTCAAATCCTATTCTGATGTCTAAAAACGTTCAATCATCAGCAATGGAACTTTCATCAAATTACAACAAACCATTAATCAATTTTAAAGGATATTACGGAGATAAACAACCCGCTAAAAAGCTATTTTGGATACTAAAAGGAAACAATCACGTATACGAAGATAACGAAACTCACAGAACTTTATACAGAAACGGAAACACAGGTTGGAAAAAATGGGTTGCCGAAAAGCCTGAAAACCTTTTAAAACGTACACCCCTAGATGCAATTCAATCAATTTGCACTCTTACTAAAAAACAAAATCATTATCCAGAAATTCCAGATTACATTCCAACTCCAAACTATGGTGATAAATGGGGCAGAAGAGCAAATTATATAGAAATAAATCCTCGTACAGTAGCTTTAACAGAAGGTTCTAAAAAAAGTGAAGGACTACTTAATGTAATGAAGCTTTTACCGGCAATTCCACCTTCACCAAAAAGTTTTGCAAATTGCATAATACTTTCACAACTTTACCCTGCAATGTACAAAGAAAATGACGGACAACTAGGTCGTTCATCATTGTACACTGTAGATTTACACTCAGGTATTTCTAAAAACTTAACCTCTGACAAATTAACAAGAAATGGTCAAAAAATGGGCGACGACGAACAAGTGAAAGCCTTCAACGATATGGCTCATTTAAGAGGTTTAAAAACAGGTATCAGAATGCCTCTATCATCAGGTCAAATGACAATAAAAGGCGAACCTTTCAACTGGCATAAACACCAAGAAGCCTTTATCAGTGCTTGTTGTTGGGCTGTAGATTTAGGTTTTGATGCAATCTTCTTTGATAGTGCAAAACACGTTGGCAATTGGGATATGGGCAATTATTGCGGAAGCGGCGAAGTTCCAAACTTTGGTCAAATGCAATACATCACAGGAGAAATAAGAAGCAGAACAGGCAGAAACGACATCGCATTTATCGGTGAAAAATGCGACGATAATTCACGCAACAAGCAAATGGGTTTAACTGCCGGTAACGACTGGAGTAGAGCCGATAATTTTAACAGTGTTCTACACGAATACGACAAACAACGTTGGAACGACGAATATGCAGCCGGTCCAGTTATTTCTGACGATAACGACAACGGTTCAATGTCTTTAGAACAAAGATTAAACAGAATTAAAAACTCCTTCAACGGCTATCGTGAAGCAGGTTGGAGACTTCCAACATTTATGCAAATGCATGATATTTTTCCAACTTCACCTTATGCTAAAAATACCCACGAATTAATGGAAAGCGGTGAAAACAAATCAACATACGGTGATGTAGCAAGCCATTACAATAATATCTTTGATACATCAAACCATGCAGACTGGTACCGAAACCAAGTCAACAAAGAGTTTTTACACATAATGTATAGATAAAAAAAAGAGGGCGAATTTCAAAGAAATTCGCCCTCTTTTTTTATCTTCAAAACTATTTGTTTTTATCAGTAAACATTTTTGAAATAATGTCTTTGTATTTATCAAAAACGTTATTACGTTTGATTTTAGCGGTATTATTCATCATACCGTTATCAACAGTGAAGGCATCTTTCAATACTTCAAAATGTTTGATAGCTTCAAATGATTTTAAGTTTGGTTTATTTTTAATATATTTATTCAATTCGTGTTTAATCAAATCTCTCAAATTTGGATTATTAATAGTCAAATTTTTACCAGATTTAATGTTTTTAGCGGCAAGTTCACATTTTTCAAGAGCTTCTTGAGAAGGTACAACCAAAGCACCAATACTATTTTCGTCTTGACCAACTAAAACGATTTGGTCAATATATGGACTACCTAAACAAGCTTCTTCAATTGGCACAGGTTCAACGTTTTCACCGTTTGAAAGTACAATTGTTTCTTTCATTCTACCAACAAGAACAAGGTTGTTATCAGCTGTTAACCAACCTAAATCACCTGTATTAAACCAACCGTCTTCAAGCATAACTTTTTTAGTAGCTTCTTCGTCTTTGTAATAACCTGCCATAACTTGTGGTCCTTTTACCAATACAAGACCTTTATTGAAAATACCTAAAGGTTCAAAAGTTTTAGGGTCAACAATTTTCATATCAGTAGCTAAAATAGGTTTACCAGCAGAACCAAGATAATTCTTGTCGTTAACACCTCTTAAAGTAAGTACTGGAGATGTTTCTGTCAAACCATAACCTACACGAAGATTTACACCGATTGCATCATAGAACAATTCGTCTTTCATAGTGATAGCGCCACCACCAGAAATTGTAGCTCTAAAGTTCAAACCAGCTGCATCTTTAAGTTTTTTATAAACAGTTT
Organism: Methanobacteriaceae archaeon; assembly: GCA_963602355.1. Classification (GTDB taxonomy): domain Bacteria; phylum Cyanobacteriota; class Vampirovibrionia; order Gastranaerophilales; family Gastranaerophilaceae; genus UBA791. The sequence goes on along the minus strand of CAVCIU010000018.1, from coordinate 27,744 downwards.
TTGTAAATAAAATATGCAAAGGTTTAATAAATGAACGAGCAATTTTATGGTAAAGTCTGCTACGTTTTTTGTAGCGAGTTTTCTTATTTGTAAGTCTTCTTTCAGCATACATTTTGTGAATTTTGTAAGCGATACTTAATCTAACTGCAAAATCAAAAATGTAATAACCTAATTTAGAATTTTGTTTTAATTTTTGATAAACACCAAGCCTGATTGCTTCCCAAATACGAGGAACAGACATAAATGTATCGATTGGATATTTTACTAAGTCATCTTTAAGCTTTGGAATAGTTGTAAAATGAAGATGACAACCGCATAAATAATAATACATTTGAGCAGTTCTTTCATACGCATGCCAGATTGGTAAAATTTGAAGTGTATTTTCACCAGGTTTTGATTGGAAACCTTCTTCAACAGAAGGGAATTGAGAAAGTACGTTTTTATGAGTTAATAAAACACCTTTTGGATTACCTGTTGTACCTGATGAATAAAGGATTGTAGAATAGTCAGAATATGACATTTCTGGTTCATAGAATTGATGATTCTTACCCATTTCACGAACTTCATCATAAGTATACACAGGGCAATTCAAACCACTTCTGTCAAAATCTTCATCTGCAAACATAACCATAACAAATTTAAGATTACATTGTGATAAGAAACCTTTTGCTTTGTTAAATAGAGTTTTGTCTCTCAAGATAACTGCGCAACTATCAGAATGGTGAGTGATAAACTCTAATTCTTCAACAGGAGCATTAGAACCTCTAAGAACGCAAACCCCACCACATCTCATTACAGCTTGGTCGCAAACAACAAATCTGCCTGTGTTTTCTGTAAAAATAGAAACGTGATTACCTTTTTCAATACCTAAACTTTGCAATCCAGATGCTAAATTTGAGATATGGTCTTCAAGTTCACCATAAGTCATTTCAATTTTTGAATGAGTGTCTGTAATTGCCATTAAATCTTTGTGTGGTGCAATTCTTGCTTTAAAATAATTTGAAACTGTTTGATATTCATCAACAAGTTTATCAATCATTTCTGTTTCTTTGATAATATCTTGCGCTCTTTTTTCACGTTTATCTTCTAATTCCAATAAATTGTATATATCCATGCTTCCCTCTAAATCTTTATCTTCATTATAACATTAGGATAAATTAATTCTATCTAGTATTTAATACTAAGTCAAGCAATCTTAAAAATACTTAAACATAGATATCAAATTTAGCTTAAGGGTGTATAATAAATGTATGAAAAAGAATCAATTGTTTATCGAAACAGAATATGCAAAAGAACTTGGAGAATACAAAATCCCAAGATACAATGAGTTGCCTGATTTTGATTTATATATGGAACAATTGATTGAAATTTTGGATAAATATTTGAATATCTTCCGCATTCCTGGTGAAGAAAAAATGATAACTGCAACTATGGTTAACAATTACGTTAAACAAAAAGTTATTCCACCTCCAAAAAATAAAAAATATTCAAAAAGCCAATTATTATATTTAATAGTTATCGGAATACTTAAACAAGTTTGGAGTATTTCTGAAACTGCACAAGTTTTAAAACTATATAGCGAACAATATTCTGAAGAAATTGCATACAACTATATGTGCACAGAATTGGAATCTGCATTACAAGCCACTTTCATAACAAGAAACTTTTCTGCAGAGAGTTGCGCTACAAAAATCACCCCATTATCAGAGGCTGTACGTTCTGCATTGATGGCATTTACTAATAGAATTTATTCTAAAAAAGTGCTTCATCACTTAGGAACTTTTAACAATTAATGTAAAATCTTTTACAAACAGCCGAAAATATTGTATTATTAAAAAAGCATAGGAAGAACTAGGGGAATTTTAATGGATAAACTTTGGGAAAATTGGTTAATTTCTGATGACGTAAGAGACACTCTTGATAACTGTCAAAGTGTTATTATACCTGCTTCAAGAGAAGAATTGTTTGATTTAGCAATTGGGAATAAAGATAATAAAATATTTCACGTTACATATTACGTTGAAGGTAAAGGCGATGTTGAAGAAGCTAACGTTGTTAAATGCAAAAACGGTCTTTGTATAAACTATACAGAAGCTTATATGAGAAGACGTGATCCAAATTGTATGGTTGTTAATAATATCGAAATGACTGATAAAGTTCGATATACAGATAGATTTCACACAGAATTTGATGGAGTTAGAACAGAAACTCTAAACTGGTTAAAACAACAAGAATTAATTGTTTTACCATTTATGGCAGGCGGTAAAGATTATGGTTACGAGGCACTTTTAGTTGCTCCTAAGAACTCTGCCTTCTTTGCTGCAAGTGTTTACGATATGCAAGAAGTTATTCCAATTGAAGAATTAGATTATAAATTCAAACCAAAAGCTATTATCTACGTTGCACCGCCATTTAGACATACTCATTTTGACGGAAAACAAGTTGTTGTACATAATAACCAAGACGGTGTACATGAAGTATTTTCATACAACTTATACCCAGGACCAAGTGCGAAGAAAGGTGTTTACGGTATCCTTTTAGCATTAGGTTTAAAAGAAGATTACGTAACAATGCACGCATCAACAGTTGACGTTGTTACACCTTATGATAACGATACAACCATTTTACACGAAGGTGCTTCTGGTAGCGGTAAGAGCGAAATGTTAGAATACGTTCACCGTGAAGAAGACGGACGTTTAAAATTGGGCGAAAACCTTATTACTGGTGAAAGAAGATATTTAGAATTGGGACATTCTTGTAAACTTCACCCTATCACTGACGACATGGCTTTATCAAATCCAGAATTTCAAAAGAATGGTAAATTAGCCGTAACTGATGCTGAAAATGCGTGGTTTATCAGAATTGACCATATTACAAATTATGGTACAGACCCACACTTAGAAAAAATAACTATTCACCCAGAAAAACCGTTGTTATTCTTTAATATTCAAGGGCACCCAGATTCAACTTGTTTAATTTGGGAGCATATTGAAGATGCACCAAACAAACCTTGTTCAAACCCTAGAATTATTATTCCTAGAGAATTGAATGAAGATATTCAAGACGGACCTGTAGATATTGATTACAGAAGCTTTGGCTTGAGAACTCCACCTTGCACTAAAGAAAATCCTTCTTATGGTATCTTTGGTATGATGCACGTTCTACCACCAGCATTGGCTTGGTTGTGGAGATTGGTTGCACCAAGAGGATTTAACAATCCAAGTATTGATTCATCGGCTGATGAAAACCAATTTGATATCAAGAGTGAAGGTGTTGGTTCATTTTGGCCTTTTGCGACAGGTAAAAGAGTTGATTTTGCAAACATTTTGTTAGAACAATTTATGCAAACAACTAAAACAAAAAATATTTTAATCCCTAACCAACATATCGGTTGTTGGAAGGTTGGGTTTATGGCTCAATGGGTAATCAGAGAATATCTTGCAAGAAGAGGACAAGCTTCTATGAAGAAAATCAATCTTCACCCTGCAAGACACCCATTAGCAGGTTACATTCCAGAGCAAATTCACGTTGAAGGTGTTGCTATTTCTAAGAAATTCTTAGATGTAACAGTTCAACCAGAAATCGGCTTAGAGGGTTATGATGCAGGCGCAAAACAATTAGAAGATTTCTTTAAAAGAGAAACTAAATTGTATTTACAAAGCTCTCTTCACCCACTAGGTAAAGCAATCATCACTTGCTGTTTAGACAACGGTACACTTGATGATTACGAAAAAATTATTCCTGGAACATATTAATAATAGAGTGAGATTATAATGAACGATAAATATATTTATTTCGTAGATGTTACAAACAGAGACGGTGTTCAAACATCACGATTGGGCTTGGCTAAATTACAAAAAACAATTATCAACTTGATGTTGAACGAGTTGGGAATTACTCAATCAGAGTTTGGTTTTCCTACAACAAAACACGAACTAAATTATTTGAATGGTAATTTAGACCTTGTTGATATGGGAGTTATTAATAAAACAAAACTTTCTGGTTGGATGAGAGGAATTGTAAAAGACGTCGAAGAATCTTTTACAAATTGTCCTAGACTTAAATATGTAAACCTTTCTGTATCGACTTCAGACCAGATGATTCAAGGTAAATACAAAGGTAAAAAAACAAGAGAAGATATCATTCAATCAACAAACGAAGCAGTTAAAAGAGCAAAAGAACTTGGCGCAATTTCTGTCGGGGTAAATGCAGAAGATGCTTCAAGAAGCGATATTGATTACTTAATCAAATGGGGACTTAACGCAAAAGAAAACGGCGCAAATAGACTTAGATATTGCGATACACTAGGCTTTGACGACCCACAAACGGCTTATGATAGAATTTCTAAAATCGCAAAAGCAACTCAAATGGATATTGAACTACATTTCCATAATGATTTAGGTATGGCAGTAGGTAATTCTGTAATGGGTGCAAAAGCAGCAATTGATAATGGAGTTAATGCTTATATCAATACGGCTATTAACGGTATGGGTGAAAGAGCCGGCAATGCTGATTTAATTTCTTGTTTGCTTGCAATCCTTAAATCAAGTGGTTTTAAAGGCAAATACCAAATTGATAAACAAATTGATTTATCAAAATCTTGGCAATTAGCAAAATACACAGCTTATGCGTTTGGTTTACCAATTCCGATGAACCAACCAGCTGTTGGAAGTAATGCTTTTGCTCACGAATCAGGTATTCACGCAGACGGAGCATTAAAAGATAGAAGAAATTATGAACTTTATGATTACGAAGAACTTGGTCGTGGCGAACCTGAGATTGTTGAAACAGGTAGAATGATTACGACTGGTGAATACGGTGGAATTAAAGGTTTCAGAAACGTATATGACAATATGGAATTAGAGTTTGAAAGCGAGGAAGATGCAAGAAACATTCTAGAACTTGCTCGTTACGCAAACGTTCATACGCAACAACCTTTGACTAATGATGAATTAAAATTCATTTATTATTATCCGGAAATTGCGTACAAGATTATGACTGTAACTCCATATTACGAACCAAAACACGCACCAAAAAATAGAAAAAAACATGATATGTTTGCAAAAGTATAGAGGATATAAATTATGGGACAAACAATAGCAGAAAAAATTATATCAAAACACGTAGGACACGACGTTAAAGTCGGAGAACTTGTAATTGCAAAGGTTGACGTTGCCGCAGTTCAAGACGGAACAGGACCTTTGATGTGTAATGAATTTAAAAAATTAGGTAAAGATAAATTGGCTAATCCAGAACGTTCAATATTATTTATTGACCACGCAGCACCAAGCCCAAGAAAAGAACTTTCAAATACTCACACAGTATTGAGAGACTTCGCAAAACAATATGGCGCAGTACTTTCAGAAGTTGGCGACGGAGTTTGCCACCAAAGACTTGTAGAAACCTTCGTAAACCCCATGGAAATACTTGTAGGTGCTGATTCACACACTTGCACATCAGGTGCTTTAGGTGCTTTTGCAACAGGTATGGGTTCAACTGATATTGCAGTAGCTATGGCTCTTGGCAAAACTTGGTTAAAAGTTCCTGCAACCTTCAAAGTTGAAGTTAACGGGGAATTTCCAAAAGGTGTTTATGCAAAAGATTTAATTTTGCATTTGATTGGTACAATCGGTGCTGACGGTGCAACTTACAAAGCTTTAGAGTTTTCTGGCTCAACTATTGATAACATGGATATGGCAGATAGATTTACTATCGCAAATATGGCAGTTGAAGCAGGCGCAAAAGCTGGCTTGTTCCCAACTGATGAAAAAACAAAAGCATTTTTGGAAGAAAGAGGTAGAGGCGATAAGTTTGTAGAAGTAAAAGCTGATGAAGATGCAGTTTATGAAAGAGTTATCAAGATTGATGCTTCTCAACTTAAACCGACAGTTTCTTGTCCTCACACTGTCGACAATACAAAAACAGTTGACGAATTAAAAGATGTAAAAGTTAATCAAGTATTCATCGGAACTTGTACAAACGGTAGAATTGAAGACTTGAGAGTTGCAGCAGAAATCTTGAAAGGTAAAAAAGTTAACCCTGATGTAAGATTGCTTGTTGCACCGGCTTCAAGAGATGTATTCAAGCAAGCACTAAAAGAAGGCTTAATCGAAATCTTCGTAGACAGCGGTGCGGCAATAGTTACAAGCGGTTGCGGACCTTGTGTCGGTGTTCACGCTGGTATCTTAGGCGACGGCGAAGTTTGTCTTGCAACTCAAAACAGAAACTTCCAAGGTAGAATGGGCAACACTAAAGGATTTATATATTTAGCAAGCCCAGCAGTTGCTGCATACAGTGCAATTAAAGGTTATATAGCAGATGTAAGAGAGGTGTTATAATGGGAAAAGTTTTTAAATTTGGCGATAATATTTCAACAGACCACATCGCACCAGGAAGATTATTCCACCTACGTTCTGACTTAAAAGAATTTTCAAAACACGTTCTTGAAGATGCTGACCCAGAATTTGCATCAAAAATGAAAGAAGGAGACTTCGTTGTTGCAGGGAACAACTTTGGTCTAGGTTCATCAAGAGAACACGCACCTCAAATCATTAAAATTGCTGGTGTTAGAGCAGTTTTAGCAAAAAGCTTTGCAAGAATTTTCTACAGAAATTCTATCAATATCGGTTTACTTTTAATTGAATGCGACACTGATAAAATCAATGCTGGGGACGAATTAGACCTTGATTTGCAAAACGGTGTAGTTAAAGATTTGACACAAAATATTGAAATCAAATTCCAACCACTTCCAGAAGTTATGATTAAACTTTTGAACGAAGGTGGATTAATTGAACACATCAAAAAACATGGAGATTTAGAATTATAATGAAAAAAGTAACTCTTATAAACGGTGATGGAATAGGACCAGAAATAACTGATGCAGTAGTAAAAATCATTGAAGCATCTGGCTTAAAAATAGATTGGGAATTACAAACAGCGGGCGCTGACGTGATTGAACAAGAAGGAACACCTTTGCCAGAAAGAGTTATTGAGTCAATCAAGAGAAACAAGGTTGCACTGAAAGCACCCGTTACAACTCCTATTGGAAAAGGTTTCAGAAGTGTAAACGTACAACTTCGTAAAGCACTTGATTTGTATTCAAATCTTCGACCTTGTAAAAACATTGACGGTATTAAAACTCGTTTTGATAATGTTGATTTGGTTATCGTAAGAGAAAATACAGAAGATTTGTACGCAGGGATTGAAAGACAAGTTGACGAAGACCACGCAGAAAGCATTAAAACAATTTCAAGAGAAGCCTCATTACGTATTGCAAAATTTGCATTTGATTATGCAGTAAAATACGGCAGAAAGAAAGTTACAGCAGTAACAAAAGCAAATATCTGTAAATTAACAGACGGTCTATTTTTAACTTGTTGTAGAGAAATAAAAGAACAATACCCAAACATTGAATACAACGAAATCTTAGTTGATAATGCTTGCATGCAACTAGTTCAAAAACCAGAACAATTTGATGTAATGGTATTACCAAATCTTTATGGAGACATCGTTTCAGACCTTTGCGCAGGTCTTATTGGTGGTCTTGGGGTTGCTCAAGGTGCAAACATCGGTAAAGATTATGCAGTGTTTGAACCTGTTCACGGTTCTGCGCCAGACATAAAAGGTCAAAATAAGGCTAATCCTACAGCCCTTCTACTTTCTGCAATCGAAATGCTTAAATATATTGATGAATTTGAATATGCAGAAAAAATTGATAAAGCATTAAGAAAAACTCTTAAAGAAGGTAAAGTTCTAACAGCTGATCTTGGTGGAAGCGCCTCAACTACTGAGTTTAGAGATGAAATAATTAAAAATTTATAACCACGATAGAAGAGGTTGGGGTAAACTCTCCAACAAAAAAGAAGGCGATTTTGATGAAATCAAAATCGCCTTCTTTTAATACTTTTATGAAAATTATAATTTTGCAATTTGTTTATAGAAATCATGACATTGTTCAAATTTATAAGCAAAGTTGAATAATCTTTGTTCAGTCATTTGAGGTGTCATAATTTGTAAACCGATAGGCATATTAGATGAATCAAATCCAGCTGGAACACTTACCCCTGGAATACCAGCAAGGTTTGCACTAATAGTTGCGATATCTGTTAAGTACATTGACAATGGATCTTCTGTTTTTGAACCGATATCAAATGCAGTGTTCGGACAAGTTGGAGAGATTAAGATATCAACTTTTTCAAAAGCTTTATCAAAATCTTCTTTAACTAATCTTCTTAATTGTTGAGCTTTTTTGTAGTAAGCATCATAATAACCAGAAGATAATGCGTAAGTACCTAACATAATTCTACGTTTAACTTCATCGCCAAAGCCTTCTGCTCTTGATTTGTTATACATTTCAATCAATGTTTCTGCATTGTCAGTTCTATGACCATATCTAACACCATCAAATCTAGCTAAGTTTGAACTACATTCAGCAGTAGCTAAGATGTAGTAAATACCGATTGAGTATTTTAAGTATGGAAGTGAAATTTCAACGATTTCGCAACCCATTGATTTGTAATCTTCAATAGCTGTTTCAATAGCTTTTTTAACGTCAGCATCAACACCTTCAGCCAATAATTCCTTAATAACACCAACTTTTTTACCTTTAATGTCGTCGTTTAAGTGTTTAGAATATTGTTCAACAGGTGCATCGATAGAAGTTGAATCCTTAACATCATGACCAGAAATAACTTCTAATAATGTAGCTGCATCTTCAACAGTTCTTGCGAATGGACCAATTTGGTCTAGAGATGATGCAAATGCAATTAAGCCGTATCTAGAAACACGACCATAAGTAGGTTTCATACCTACCAAACCGCAGAAACTTGCTGGAAGACGAATACTTCCGCCTGTATCAGAACCCAATGATAAAGATGATTCTAATGCCGCAACTGAAGCTGCTGAACCACCTGATGAACCACCAGGAACTTTATTCAAATTCCAAGGGTTGTAAACGTTATTGAATGCTGAGTTTTCATTTGATGAACCCATTGCGAATTCGTCTAAGTTAGCTTTACCAACGATTGGAATTAAGTTATTTAATAATTTTTCTGTAACTGTTGCGTTATATGGAGAAACAAAGTTTTCCAAGATTTTACTTGAAGCTGTTGTTTTTGTACCGATATAATTCATATTATCTTTCAAAGTTAAAGGAACACCCGCTAAAAGTGGTAACTTTTCGCCTTTAGCAACTTTTTCATCAACTTGTTTTGCAACTTCCATTGCTTTATCTTTGCATAGAGAGTTGTAAGCTCTAACTTTATCTTCAACTTCGTCTATTCTATCAAAAGTAGCGTTTAACAATTCAACTGCTGAAATTTCTTTATCAGCAATCATTTTTGCTTGTTCAACGGCACTTTTCTTTAAAAGTTCATTCATACTTTTCTCCTTAACTATTATTTAAGTTAATTATAAATAAAAAACATCAAAATAACAAATGCGAATTTCACAAAATTGTGAAATTCGCATTTCGTCTTAAAGCTTGTAAAATTAGATATTACCAGTTGAACTGTTTTTATCATCTTCAAGAGAAGAAATATCGATATTATCATCTTCAACTTGATAATTGTTAATGCTTGGAACATCAATATCTACATTAATATCAGCATCAATCATTTCGATATCATCTTTGTTGTAATCTTTGATTTTACCGTCTTCAAGTTTAACTTGAATAGAATTATTCAAGAAATGAAGAGCACAAACTTTACCAAGACCGTCTGGAGTCATAACACCAGAACCAATAGGTGGCATATCTTTTGCGGCTTCAATGTAGTTTGAATACTCATAAGAAAGACAGCATAACAATCTTCCGCAAGTACCTGAAATTTTACCAGGAGCAATCGGCATACCTTGATCTTTTGCCAATTTTACGTTTGTTGCTGTGAATTTTCTCATACAAGAGCTACAACAGAATTCTTTACCGCAAATACCGCAACCGTCTAAAAGTGCAGTTTCATCACGAACACCAATGTGTCTTAAATCAATTCTGATACGTTTAAACGTTTGTGTTAAATCCTTCAATAAGTTTCTAAAATCAACTCTTTCAGGAGCTGTATAATAGAATGTAATTTTCTTTCTGTCAAAAGTCAAACGACATTGAACAAGGTTCATATTTAGTTTGTGAGATTTAATCAAATCTTGGCATTTAAAATACCCTTGAACTTCTTCTTGTTTGATTTGAGCCAAAGTTTCATTATCTTTGTCTGTCAAAACTCTAATAACAGGGAAAGGTTCAGGCTTAAGTTTGCTCTTATCCCAAAGAGCCACAATTTCGTCATTTAAGCAAATTGCCTTTAGAGCTTCTTCACCTTTTTCTGTTCTACATAACAACATATCACCACATTTAACGTTAACGTTATCTGGAATATTCAATGGATAATATGAATTTTTTAAATATCTTACTGCAAATTTTGTCATACGTATTTTTCTTCTTCTTTTAGTTTTCTATTCATTAAGTTCATAAATACTTCTTTAGCAGGTGTATCTGTGTAAACAGCCTGATAAATAGCATTTGAAACAGGAACTTCTACATCAAACTTTTTAGCTAATTCGCATAAAGCCTTAGAAGTTTGAACACCTTCTGCAACTGAACCTAAATCTCTTAAAATATCATCAATTTTTTTACCTTGTGCAATCATAGCTCCAACAGTATGGTTTCTTGATAAAGGGCTTGAGCAAGTTGCAATCAAATCGCCCATACCAGAAAGACCGTATAATGTTGAAGGATTTGCACCAAGTTTTGTACTAATTCTGATAATTTCAGCCATTCCACGAGTAAGCAAAGCGCCCATAGTATTGTCGCCTAATTTTAATTCTGCCGCAAAACCAGCTGCGATAGCGATAACGTTTTTCAAGCTACCACCAAGTTCAACACCGATTACGTCTGAATTTGTATAAAGTCTAAATCTATCTTTTACTGATAATTTTTCTTGAATAAATTTAGCAACTTCCATATCATCAGAAGCAACGCAAGCAGCAGTTGGGCAACCCATTAGAACTTCTTTTGCCAAAGTTGGACCAGAAAGAATTACTAATTTTTGTTCTGGTAAAACATCTTTAATAACTTCGCTCATTCTCATTAATGAAGGTAATTCAATACCCTTTGATGCATTAACAAGAATTTGATTTTTATCAATACCTGCAGATTTTAATTGTTCACAAACAGGTCTAACACCGCTTGTCGCAATTACTGAAAGAATTACATCTGCATCTTTTATTGCTGATTTCATATCAGATGTAATTTCAACCTTGTCTTGAAGTTGAACTTCAAGAGGCTTAGTTGATTTTTTGTATAATTTTAATTCTTCTGTTAAATCTTGTTCTCTTGACCAAACTGTAACTTCGTCGAAGTTATCTGTTAATAACCATGCAAGAGTTAACCCCCAACACCCTGCACCTAATACTGTTAATTTCATTCTTAAACTTTTTCTCCACTATTTAATAATTTTCTCAAAACACCACCGTGTTTTTTCAATTCTTTTTTTGCATCTTCAATGCTTAAATTCATAACGATTGAAGCAACAGAAGTTTTGATGTCCCAATTAGACTCCAATAAAGCCTCTAATGCTCTACCAATAGAAGTTTCAGCAATTTGACTAACAATTCTAATTGCTCTATCTTTCAATTTATCATTTGTAGCTTTCAAATCAATCATAAAATTCTTGTATGTTTTACCAATTTTAATCATAGAACCAGTTGAAAGCATATTCAAAATCATCTTTTGAGCAGTACCAGCTTTTAAACGGCTTGAACCAGCGATAACTTCTGGGCCAACTTCAGCACAAATGCAAACTGTAACTTCTTCACCAATTTTAGCTTGGTTATTACAAGTAACAGCAATTGTTTTAACCCCAATATCATTTGCAGTTTCTAAAACACCTAAAAGATATTTAGGATTTCCACTTGCAGAAATTACAACGCAAACATCATTTTTTGTAAGAATTTTTGCATCTTCTTTACCTTGTTCAAAATTATCTTCTGCGCCTTCAACAGCAGTAGTGAAAGCTTTTTCACCACCAGCAATAATACCTTGAACCATAGAAGGGTCAGTACTAAAAGTTGGAGGACATTCGCTTGCATCTAAAATACCTAGACGACCAGATGTTCCGCAACCGAAATAAATTAGTCTTCCGCCATTATTTAGCTTACTTGCAATAATATCGATTGCTTCAGCAATATGTTCTGCTTCACTCTCAACAGCTAAAGCAACTAATTTATCTTCTTCGTTCATTTTTCTAACCATATCAACGGTAGAAATAATGTCGATATCTTTGGTATTTTCGTTTAAATATTCTGTTATAATTTCGCTCATTTACTAAATCTCTTTCAATAAGTTTGCCATTTCAATAGCAGCTTTAGCCGCATCAGAACCTTTGTTACCAGCTTTTGTACCAGCTCTTTCGATAGCTTGTTCAATATTTTCTGTTGTAAGAACACCGAACAATACAGGAACTTCTGTTTCTAAACCAACTTGAGCGATACCTTTTGATAATTCAGCACATACATAATCGTAATGTGATGTAGAACCTTTAATAATAGCGCCTAATGTGATAATTGCATTATATTTGCCAGATTTAGCACATCTTTTTGCAATCAAAGGAATTTCAAATGCGCCTGGAGTCCAAACTACTTCAATATTATCTTCAGCGACGCCGTGTCTTTTTAATTCGTCAATAGCGCCAGATAGTAGTTTTGAACCTATAAATTCATTAAATCTTGATATAACAATACAAAACTTTTCGTTATTTGTAGTTAATTGTCCCTCGATAACTTTCATAATATACTCCAATTCTCTATATTGTTAATTTTATAACATATAAAGTTAATTTACAATATATGGAGCAAAAATCTTATAGAAAATATAAATAGAAGCCAAAATTAGTAGCACACCACTTATTTTTAATAAGACTTCTGAAAAATTATTAAGAGATTTCATTGATTTAATTTTAGATAAACCAACACCTACAAGTAATATAATAAGGCTTTGACCAATTGCAAATAAAAATAGCATTAAAACAGCCAAAAAGATTTTATTTGCCAATGCTGCGAAACTCATAATTGCCATTAAAATTGGTGTAGAACAAGGTGTTCCCGCAAGAGCAAAAAACGCACCTACGATAAACGGATACAACAACAAGTTATTGCCTTCATTTTTAGGAATTTGTTTTATAAAGACAGGAAACTCAAAATCAAGTACATTCAACAATTTTAGCCCCATTACCATAACAAACGAAGCTATAAATAGCATAAAATATGCACCGCCAATTGAAATAAAGACTTTACCAGTTAAAGCGCATAATATCCCAATTATTGAAAACACAACAGATGAACCTAAAACAAAGAACATCAATTGTAAAAAGGTTTTAGCTACACCTTTAGTCGAAAAACCCAATACATATCCCATTATCAGCGGAATAATTGCAATTGAGCAAGGTGAAAGTGAAGCCACAAGCCCGCCTAAAAACGATATAAAAAGTAATAGTAGGCTATTTGAGCCACTTGAGAATAGATTAACGTAATGTTCCATTTATCAATGCCTTCATATTTGCTTCTAACTGTTCTGTTGTTAATGAACCAACTGTTCTTTTTAAAACAGCACCTTCACTATTAATATACAACAATGTAGGAACCAATGTTACATGGTAAGTTTTTATCATATTTTTTGTCTTCATATCAGTTTTTTCAACAGAAACCGACTCTAACGCAATTTTATCCTTGTAATTAGGATAAACCTTATCTAAATTTTCACCCAAGATTTTACAATCTCTACAAAGCGGAGAAGAGAATTTCACAATCTTTGGCATATTATTAGCAGAAGTTTTTTGCTCTGCATTTGTACCATTACTTGATAAAAAGAAATAAGTAATCATTGGTAAAATAAATATCGTTGCAATTATTAGTATGTTTTTCTTCATATTACATCTCCTTAATTTATAGTAATCCTAGTTTACTATAAAATGCACAAAAAACTAAACCCCAAGTGGATAATTTTAAGGATTATATAAAAAACTAAAAGAGGCGAAAGTTTTAGAATAAAACTTTCGCCTCTAAAAAGTAAATTTTAAAAACTAAACTTTTTGCATTTCAGCAGCTCTTTGTTTTCTGAATAACATATCAACAAATGCCTCTAAACGAGTTACAAAACCAGCTTCACCAGTGTGTTCGTCGATTGTTAAATTCAACAAAGGCATTGCGTATTCTTTAGCTTTTCTAGTAATTCTTTCAAGCATCAAAGAATCTGGACCACAGCCGAATGCAGTAAGTGTAATCATACCGTCAACACTGCTATCTTTTAAGTAATGACCAGCACAACCTGTCATTTCTGTTTCGTTTGCCCAATAATAATTTTGACCTAATGCTGAAATACCATCAACTAAATGCTCGTGAGAAAGTTGCATCGCAGTGCAAACTCTAACGTTCATTTTGTCTAGTTTTTCAAATATTTTCATTGATGTTCTTTCATCATAAATATTGTAAGCATGAGAAACCAACGCAATTGTGATTGGATAATCTTTTTTATCTTCATCAGCTACACAAACCTTACCTTGAATTGCATAATCCAAAGCTTTTGTATACTGAATACCAGATTTAAGCATAACATTGAAGTTATTCCAAACTTTCCAACCTGCTTTTTCAGCTTCTTTGATAAGTTTTAAATCAGTAATATTAAAATAGCTTGCACACTCAATCAAGAACTCTTTTAAACCTTGATTTTTAGCAGATTTATCAAGAGTTGGTTCAACAAGTATGAATTTTTCTTTTACAACATTTCTAATCAAATCAGGAAGTCCTCTGATTTTAGAACAGTTATAAATTTTTGGTGCAATTGATTGATAAGAAGGAACAAAAATCTTATCTACACCTTTTTCAATCAAGTTCAACACATGACCAACAAAAACTTTAACTGGTAAACATGTTTCTGTAACAACACGGCTTGCGCCTTCTGCCAAAGTTTTTTTAGTTGTGTTATCTGATAATATAATTTCTACTCCTAATGCCTTAAAAAATCCATATAAGAACGGATAGTAATAGTAATAAGACATTGCTTTCGGCATACCTAATTTCATACATTTCCTCTTTTCTTAATTAAATTCTACTACAAAATTAACCAAAGGAGAAAAAAATTTTAAAAGATATAAAAAATTTTAATATACTCTTTTAGGTTAATCAGAAATTGCCCAGATGAATAGTTAATTTAGTCAATGTTTATAACTCATAAAAGAATAATAATCATAAAGAGTTCAAGAGAAGAACTTTGTGTAAAAGATTAAGACTACTCAAATAAGGAGGTTAAAAATGAAAATAAAAAAACTAACAGTAGCAGCAGCTATTGCATTAGGAGTAGCAACATGCTCGTTCAGTACAGCAATGGCAGATTGCGGTTGTAATAAGGCAGAACCAGCAGCAGTAACAGGTGAAGCTTGTCCATGCCAAATGGAACAACAAGTTGACCCATGTGAACCATGCGAAGCTAAAGAAAGCAAATGTGATTTACCAGCACAACCAACTTGTGCAAGTTGTAATGAAGCAGCCACAGCAACTAGACAAGATATGCACCAAGCTTACGCATATCCAAATGCTATCTACGGTACAAACAACTACGTAGGTGAATTAGGTAATGGCATTACATTGACAGAAGGTAGCACACTTACAAACAATGCTTTAGATAAAACAGCAGGTTCTACAATCAATAACTCAAGCATGACAGGTGCAGCTTGCGATATTCCAGTTATCGGCGACACTTGCTTAAAACAAGAAAAGAAATCTGATTGCGGTTGTCCTATCGACATCAACACAGAAAATTCAATGGACGTAATGAAAAAAAGTTATTTACCATTTGAAATAAATTCTAAAACATCTGGTTTAACAGGGGCAGCAGCAGATTTAGTAAAAATGTTCCCTGATGTATCAGACAATTACTGGGCATCATGCGATATCAACAAATTAGCTAGAAACGATGTTGTCGTTGGATATCCAGACGGTATGTTTAAACCATCAAGAAACGTATCAAGAGCAGAATTCGCAACAATGTTAGTTAAAGGTATGAATATGAACACTTGTGGTTTACCTACAAAATGTTTATTCAAAGATGTTCCAGCAGGAAACTGGGCTAATCCTTTAATTGCAAAAGCAGTTGACGAAGACTTAATGTCAGGCTATCCAAACGGCACATTTAAACCACATAACTCTGTAACAAGAGCAGAAGCTTTAGTTGCTTTATCAAAAGCATCAAAGGATTGTAACCTTGATAAATGTAAAGCAGACGAAATTTTATCAAAATACTCTGATGCAAATTCAATTCCAGAATGGGCACAAATTCCAATCGCTCAAGCAATCCAAATGGGCGCATTAGAAAATTCACCTAACCCATCAAAAATCAATCCTGATAAAAAAGCTTCAAGAGCAGAAATCGCTTCAATGTTACAACCAGTGCGTGTAGCCGCAGGTTACGATAAAAATCCTCAAACAGCAAACGCAGCTTGTCCATTAGATGACAACCGTCAAGCTTATGTTGAAGATTCTGAAATGATTCAAGTTCCAACATTAAAAATGGAATTCAGAGACCAAGTAAACGCTAAAAACGCTAACGTAGGTCAACATTTCACAGCAAAATCACTTGAAAGTATCACTATCAACGGAACAACATTCCCTGCTGGTTCATACGTAAGTGGTAAAGTTATTGAAGTAATTAGACCATCAGGTTCTCAAAAAGGTGCATTGAAATTGTCATTCACAGAAATTCAAAACGGTGATTGCAAAGCAGAATTACCACAACAAATTCTAACAGCTCAAATCACTAAACAAAATACACCTAACCCAGTATCAAGATTAATTACAATGCCATTCACATGGACAGGTACATTAGTTGGTATTGCAGGTAGAACAGTCGGTGGCGCTATTTCTAACTTAGGTAACGCAGTTGAAAACGTAACTGGTGGCGTTGGTACAGCACTTGGTGAAACTTTACAAGCACAACTTCCTGCAGCAGGTAGAAGCTTAGCAGACTCAGTTGTTGAAACTGTTAAAACACCAATCGATATTACTAGAACAGCCGTTTCTGGTACTATGGGCTTATTCCAATCAACAGGCGACGAATTTGCTTACCTAGTTGATCCTAACGGATACAAAATCTCTGCCGTAAATCCAAAAGAACATATTACAGTTGCTTTTGGTTGCGAAGAGTAATTTAAAACATATTATTCATTCTTTTTGCAATAAAAGAGGGGCGATTTCGAAGAAATCGCCCCTCTTAAAATTTTCTGTCGTTTTATACAACCCATCAAGCACAGCGGATTGTAATAATTACGCAGTAATTATTACCAGCTAGTAAGAGTTTTTACAGCATCTTTCTTTTGTTGAACTTTCTTTTGAGCTGCTTTTTTTCTTTCTTGGTCTTTTTTCTTTTGAGCTTCAACTTTTGCTTTAGCTTTTGCTTGTTCAGCTTTGATTTTGTCTTCTCTAGCTTTTTGTTCTTTTTTAAGTTTTGCTTTTTCAGCTTCAACTTTAGCTTTTGCTTCTGCTTGTTTTTTTGCTTGAGCTTCTTTTGCTGCTTTTGCTTTCTTTTCGTTTTCAGCTTGTTGTGCTCTTGCTTTCTTTTCAGCATCTACGATTTTTTGAGTTTTGCTTTGTACAAATTTTTCTGTGTAAGTTTCTGCTGCGATAGCTGTTGTAGTACATACTAATGAAACTAAGCATAATGCTATAAGTAATTTTCTCATAATTCTATTCTCCTTATTTCGACACAAATTATATTATCTTAAAATTTCCTTTATTTCAAGTTTTTTTAATATATAATACATGTTATGGAAAGAAAAACAGTAAATTTATTAAATTTTCCAATAGATACATTCAGTTCAGACGACGCATTCAAATATGCAAAAACTCTATTGGACGGGTCTAAGAGTTCACATATCGTAACAATTAACCCAGAAATCATCGAAGCCGCAAGAAAAAACTCTCATCTTGAAAGAATTTTAAAAGAGGCAGAACTTGTAGTTGCTGACGGAATTGGTATCAAAATTGGGTTATTAATTAAAGGTCAAAAAGTAGATAGAATTGCAGGGGTTGATTTTGCAAGAAAGCTTATTGAAGAAGCTGCAAAATCAGGTATTCCTACAGCATTAGTTGGTGCAAAACAAGAAGTACTTGAAAAAGCAACTGAAGAATTGTCTAAACACAATTCTGGACTTAACATTGTGTACACTCACAACGGTTACTTTGACAACAATGCAGAAATTATAAATGAACTAAAAGAAAAATCACCAAAACTTCTTTTAGTAGCAATGGGCGCACCAAAACAAGAAGAATTCATCTACGAAGCTAAAAGTATACTTCCTTCAACACTTATGATTGGAATTGGCGGAAGTTTTGATGTTTGGGCAGGTAGTGTTAAACGTGCCCCAAAAATTTGGCAAAAACTCGGATTAGAATGGTTGTACAGATGTATCAAACAACCAGAAAGATTTAAAAGAATCTTCCCAACTTTGCCTAAATTTATTTGTAGTATAATTAAAGAACAATATTTGAAAAAAGGGGTTTAATATGTTAGAACAAAAAGAAATCGATGAATTAAAAGATTTATGCAAACAAAATAGAAGAAATATTCTAAAAATGGTTAACCATGCTAAATCAGGGCACTGCGGTGGTGCTCTTTCAGCAGTAGAAATTTTAACAACTTTATACCAAAAAGTTATGGACGTTACTCCAGAATGGAAAGAAGATAGAGATAGATTTATCCTTTCAAAAGGTCATGCTTCAGCAGTTCTTTACTCTGTACTATCTCAAAAAGGTTTCTTCCCAGCAGAAGAATTAATGACATTCAGAATTTTTGGTTCAAGATTACAAGGACACCCAAACACTCACTTACCTGGTGTTGAAGTTGCAACAGGTTCTTTAGGTCAAGGCTTATCAATGGGTTGCGGTATGGCTATCGGTCTTAAATTAGACAAAAAACCATCTCATGTATTTGTATACCTTGGTGATGGTGAATTACAAGAAGGTTCTTGTTGGGAAGCATTTATGCAAGCTCCTCACAGAGGTTTAAACAACTTAACAGCTATAATCGATAGAAACATGTTACAAATCGACGGAGACGTTGAAAAAGTTAAAGCTTTAGAACCTTTAGCAGATAAATTAAGAGCTTTCAATTGGAACGTTGTAGAAATCGACGGTCATAATATTGAAGAAATCTACGAAGCATTAATGGATTCTAAAAAAGCTGACAAACCAACAGCAATTATCGCTCACACTACAAAAGGTAAAGGTGTTTCATTTATGGAAAACCAAGCTGGTTGGCACGGTAAAGCTCCTAATGATGAAGAATTAGAAAAAGCTTTAGCAGAATTAGCATAGGAAAAAGGAATAGATAAAAATGAAAAAGACATTATTAATTTTAACAGCAATGTTATTCGTTGGATTTACAGCTCCAGCTTTTTCAGCAGAAACTGTAAGCACAATGACTATGACAGCTGATGAAAAATTACAAGCAGAAAAAATTATTATGGAATTACATAACTATAATAATGAAAAAATGAAAGAAGGCTATGGTCCTTTCGTAGCAGCTATTTACGACAAAGACGGTAATTTAGTTGCAAAAACTGCAAATACAGTTGTAAAAGACAAATGTCCTTTACACCACGCAGAAATGAACTGTATCAAAGCTGCATGTGAAAAACTTGGTACATACGATTTATCAAATAAAGGTTTAAAAATGTATGTTACAGCTGAACCTTGTGTAATGTGTGCTGGTGGCATTATGTGGTCTGGTATCGACACAGTTTACTACAGTGTAAACTCTAAAGATGTTCAAAAATTAACAGGTTTTGATGAAGGTTACAAACCATTGTTATGGAAAGCTCAATTCAAAAAACGTGGTATCAACTTGTACGGTGGTATTGAAGAATCTGCTGGTAAAGCTTCTTTAGACAAATACGTTTTAGACGGTCATACTGTTTATAAACCAGAAAGACAAGATAACAACGATTAATTTTGCTGGGGTAGAAACCCCAACCTACAAAATACAAAAAGAGACTCTGAAAAGGGTCTCTTTTTTGTATCTAAAAATAATAAAATTGCCCATTTATGGGCAATAAAAAAGGTTGTCGTTAAACACACACAACCTTGAAAATTAATATAGGGAAAGGGAAAATTATATTGTTAAATTTTTCTTACGCAGCTTTGATAAATAAGTAACCTGTTTTCTTATCAGTAGCTGAGAATTTGTTAGCGAAAGGATTTTCGCCATTAATTTCTTCCATTACTTGAGAGGCAACACCAGCCAAAGCTGTAGAAGTTTCTTGTAATGTTGCAGTAGCTGCTTGAGTATTTAAGTATTTCAATTTTGCAGCTAAAGTATTATTAATTTGAACTTGTAAACCTGAGTTGAAAAGTGAGATTTGACGAGCTGTGTCAGAATCAACTTTACCTTTGTATAAATCAATACCGTTTATGTCTCTAACTTTAACGTTAGATGCAGTTGTTTTTATAGAAGCATTGTTGTAAATATCTTTTGTTACAGATTTTAATGCTTTTACATCAACATCACTATGAGATTTTAAGCCAACGTTATAAGTCATTTTGTCCCTAACCGATTTTGTTTATCCCTTACATATTACTTATCGGCTCAAAACCATGATTTCTTTAGGGTTTTGACTTATTTTGTTAACATTTTGTTACAAATAATTAATCAAGCTTTCTTTTAAATGTTCTACTTGCAAGTGTTAACGTAATTAAAGAAATACAAATTAGCGGAATTAAGTTTACAATAACATCTTCCACTCCCATACCTTTTAAGAAAATACCTCTTGTTAAAACCATAAAAAATCTAACAGGATTTAAGTAAGTTAAATATTGCAAGCATACAGGCATATCTTCTATTGGAGAAATAAATCCAGACAAAAGCATTGCTGGCATCATAAATGTCATAACGCTAAGGATTGCTTGTTGTTGAGTTTTACAGATTGAAGAAATAAATAAGCCAACACCAACAATAGAAAGTAATGCAATCGCTATTGATAGGACAAGAATGATAATAGAACCTTTCAACGGAATATGGAAGAAGGTTATTATTAAATATGTCATAAAACAAGTTAGACAAAGTGCGATAATTAACGGTGGAACTGTTTTACCAATAAGAATTTCAGCCGAAGAAAGGGGGCTAACTATAAGTTGGTCAAAAGTACCCAATTCTCTTTCTCTTGCGATAGACAAAGATGTAAGAATAAGAGTAACAACAACAGAAAGCATTGCTACAATAATCGTTAAAATATACCACTTATATTCAAGGTTTGGATTAAACCAATTACGAGTAACGAGATTTATACTAGCACCACTTTTTTGAGTAACTTCTGCGCTATACCCTGCTATAATTTGACTTGCATAAGCACTTGCAATACTTGCAACATTTGTTTGTCTCCCATCTGCAAAAATTGAGATGCTAGTTTGTTTTTGAGCCTTTATGTTTTTTGAAAAATCGTTATTAATATAAAGTCCAATATAAACCTTTTGAGTATCAAGTTTCTTTTTAAAATCTTTTTCTGTATCAACGTAATAAAAATTTCTAAATCTTGGCGAATTTTCAAAACGAGATAAAAGTTCACGAGATTCAACAGAATTATCTCTATCAATCACTGCAACATCAATATTATTAACCTCCATAGTTACAGCATTTGAAAAAATAATCAACTGCATGATTGGAAGCATTATAATAATCCCCCTACTTTTAGGGTCTTTCCATATTGTTATAAATTCTTTTTTAATAAGAGCAAAAACTCGTCTAAAAACATCTCTTATCATTTATCCAACCTCATTTTTGTATTTTTATATACAGCCATAAACAAAACAAACCCTAAAATTGTCAAAAATATTGAGTTTGCAATGACAATTTCTGGAATAGTTCCCGCCATAAATTCACTTTCAATAAATGCAACATAATATCTAGGTGGAATTACAGCTGTTAAATATTGGAAAAATTTTGGCATAGAGTTTATCGGGAACATCAAGCCAGAAAGCATTAAAGCAGGTAAAAAGCCTATACCTAATGAAACCATACTTGCAAAGAATTGATTTTTTAGTTTTGTCGAAATCATAAGTCCAATACCTAAAGAAGTAAATAAGAATAAACTGCTTACAAGCAACAAGACTAAATAATTACCTCTAAACGAAATACCGAAAATTCCAACGCATAAGAACACGTTAAAAATCAATGAAGTCATACCCAAAATAAAATATGGAATATATTTACCCAAAACAATCTGAATTGGTTTTACAGAAGTTGAAAGCAAAGCTTCCATAGTACCTCTTTCCCATTCACGAGCAACTACAAGCGAAGTCAAAAGTATACCAATCAAAGTCATAGTAATTGCTATTGATCCTGGTAGAATGAAATAATGACTGTTCAAATCTGGATTATACCAAAATCTCAATTCAGGATTGATTATAGGGCTTGAAAGCATGTATTTATACTTGCTTTGACTCAACCAACCATTTGTTATTTGTAGTGCATAATTTTGAACATAATTTGCGGTATTAACTTCAGCACCATCGGTAACGACAAGCAAATCAGCCG
Source organism: Methanobacteriaceae archaeon (assembly GCA_963602355.1). Lineage (GTDB taxonomy): Bacteria > Cyanobacteriota > Vampirovibrionia > Gastranaerophilales > Gastranaerophilaceae > UBA791. The sequence continues at coordinate 5,180 of CAVCIU010000018.1, read as the reverse complement.
TTTGTCCTCTTGACAACCTCATTGAAAAATCATTTGGAATTACAATAGCGCCCTTTATTTTTGAACGAACAATTTTATTTTCAATTTCTTGTAAATTATCGACAGTAATTGAGTTTACATATTTGCTATGCCCAAAAGATTTCACAAGAGTTTCAATTTCAGGATTGTTATCATCATTTTTAATACCCATTGTAACCCTTACAGAATCAAGATTTATACCATACATATAAATCAAAATTGAAATCAATGGCAAAATAAACGCAATAATAATACTGCTAGGATCACGCATAATTTGTAAAAACTCTTTTTTAACTAAGGCGAATAATATCTTCATTTTTCAGACTCCTTAATTAAGGTTATGAATGCTTCTTCCATATTCAATTTTTCCCTCTCCTTGAGGAGAGGGCTAGGGTGAGGTGTCAACCCACGAATAATTTGTGCTTTTTCTTTTAATTCTTTTGGTGTTCCAACCGCAATAGTTTCGCCCTTATAAAATAAACTTATTCTATCGCAATATTCAGCTTCGTCCATAAAATGAGTCGTAACAAGGATTGTTACACCTTTTTTTGATAAAGATGTGATATGATTCCAAAAATCACGACGAGTCAAAATATCAACCCCCGAAGTCGGCTCATCTAAAAACAAAACCGGCGGGTTGTGAATTAAAGCACATGCCATTGAAAGTTTTTGTTTAAAACCTAAAGGCAAATCTTCTGACTTTTGATTTTCAAATTCTTTTAATGCAAAGACTTCTAAAATTTCCTCCACTCTTTCATTTTTATCAGCCGATTTTATTCCATAAACTGATGCGAAAAATTCAAGATTTTGACGAACAGTAAGTGAACCATAAAGCGAAAACTTTTGTGCCATATAACCTAAATTTGCACGAGCTTTTTCCGGATTATCATTTATATCAATCCCCATAATACTTGCCGTACCATTCGTTGGTCGAGCTAAACCACACATCATTTTAAAAGATGTTGATTTACCGGCACCATTTGGACCTAAAAGTCCAAAGATTTCACCCCTTTTTATTTTGAAAGAATTATTTTTTACGGCATAAAAATTGCCATATCGTTTTTCCAAATTATCTGCCACAACAGGAAACTCAATATCTGTTTCAAGAGGAACATAGTTTTGAGCAATCTTTGACGGCTCTTTTTTATATCCACCCATCAAGTCAATGACTTTTTCTTCAAACTCTTGAGAAGTTGGTGCCAAATCGTGAGGTTTACCTTGATAAATAACTTTCCCTTTATCTAAAACGACTGTAGTGTCAAAGCTATGAGCCTCATCAAGATACGCGGTTGACCACAAAACAGTTGTTTTATCTGTAATCATATTTCTAACCATTTGCATCAAATCACGGCGAGAAATCGGATCAACCCCAACAGACGGTTCATCTAAAACTAAAAACTCAGGATTGCCCAACAAAGAACATGCCAGTCCAAGTTTTTGTTTCATACCACCAGATAAAGCACCTGCAAGTCTATCTTGAAAAGGTTCCAAACTTGTAAACTTTAACAGTTTTTCAAAATCATGAGGAACATTTTTTAAATCAGCATAAAGTTTTAAGTTTTCAATAACACTCAAATCTTCGTATAAACCAAATTTTTGTGGCATATAACCAATTTTAGGTGTCAAATTTTCCTTCTCTAAAAAAGGATTAATGCCAAGTGTAGAAATTTCACCTTCTTTTGAAGTCAAAAGCCCAATGATTAAACGAATAAGAGTTGTTTTTCCCGCACCGTCAGCACCAATAAGACCCGTGATTTTACCTTTTTCAATATTTAAAGATAAATCATCAAGAGCTTTTATTTCACCAAAAGTTTTTGTAAGATTTTTAATTTCTACTGTGTTCATTTTCTGCCGTTGAACCTAAATCAATCTTAATTGTTGTTGGCATACCTTGACGTAAGTACTCATCAATATCATCAACATAAACTCTTATACGATAAACAAGACTTGTTCTAATATCAGTTGATTGAACAGTTTTTGGAGTAAATTCTGCAACTGGTGAAATATATCCAATATAGCCATTGTATTCACGTTTGTTACCAGTTTTAGGATTTACAGTATCAGTATAAACTTTTACTTTCATACCGTATTTAATATTACCTAAATCAGTTTCGTTCACATAAGCTCTAATCCATACAGGCTTTGTTTTTGCCATTGTGTAAACCGGTTGACCTTTCGTAACGGTTGCACCATTTTCTTGAACACGTACTGTTATTATGCCCTCTTCTGGTGCATAAATTTTTGTATAATTAAGTTGATTATTTGCAAAAGTTTTTTGAGCTAAAGCACTATCATAATCAGCCTTTGTTTTATTTTTTGCATGCAATAAAGTTTCGCAATCTTGTTTTGAAACAATATCTTTTTCACAAAGAGGTAGATTTCTATCATACTTTGACTGAGCATCCTCTTTTAAAGCAACTGTTTTATCAATATCAGCAGAAGCTTTTTCAAGATTTGCTTTGTAATCCCTGTCATCTAAAATAGCTACAAGCTCACCTTTTTTAACATGGTCGCCCTCTTCTTTTAACATTTGAAAAATTTGTCCTGAAACCTGAAAACTCAAATCCACTTGACGAATTTCAATGTTTCCATATAGCTCAAGTTCGTTTGTATTTGATTCTTTACGAGTAAAGAAAAATACTAATGACGTAATTATTAAAATAATTAAAACTGCTACAATAATTTTCTTTTTCTTATTCATTATAATTTTCCTCCAACAGCTTTATAAAGCGTGAAATAGTTTACTAATCTTTGTGTTTTTGAACTTACAAACTCGTCTTGAAGTTTAACAACATTTAAAAGTTCTGATAAATATTCAGGTTGTGAAATTGTACCTTGATTTAATTCAAATTTTGCAGACTGCAAATTTTGATATTCATAATTCAATTTTGATTGAGCATTTTTCTCAACTTCTGTATCGTGTTTTGTAAAACATAATGCAGTATTAACCTCTTTTACAGCATTCAAAGAAGTTTGTCTGTAGTTTTCAAAAAGTTCTTCATATTTTGCTTTTTGAATTTTCAAATTTGCAATCTTTCTTCCGCCTGTAAAAATATCTTGACTTGCACCAGCTAAAATAGCAGCAAGAGAAGACTGCCAAGAGAAGAATGTACCATTTGTTAAAGTATTAAATGCCCACAAACCTGTAATATTAAATGTAGGTAAAAATTCTTTTCTTGCAACTCTAATGTCAATTTTCGCTTTCTCTAACTTTGTTTCAGCTGACATAATATCAGGTCTTGCAAAAATTACATCTGAATCCATATTTGATGGAATAGTCTTTGTGTATTCAAATTTTTCTATAGTGCCACGTTTTAAATCCTTGGCTGGAACAGGCGAATCTGTTAGGGCAACAAGTTGCATTAGTAAAACCTCTTGTTGTTTTTGCAAGTTTTCAAGTTTTGATTTAGCCATCTCTAAATTTTTCTTTGAATTATTAAATTGAACACTATTAATAACGCCTCTATCAAATTTTTGAGTATCAAAAGATAGAATTTTTTGAGCTATTGCAAGTTGCTCTTTTGCAAGTTTTATCAATTCATCATATTCTAAAATATTTAAATACACAGTTGCGACATCACTTAATAAAGCAATATACACAGCTTTTTCTTCATATTTGCTTATTTCATAAACCTTTTTCTGACTTTTTGTCTTATCATGGTTTTTTAGTAAAAAATCTGCCTCATAATTTGCTATAAAAGGAAGAATAAAAGCATTCTTACTTAAAGTGAAATTGTCCAACTCAGGAATTTTTATACCCAAATAATTTGCACTAACGCTAAAAGATGGCAATTCTTTACTAAAAGCATATTTAACCTGTTGTCTATATTGCTCAACTCTATATGTAGCTTGTTTTGAGGTGTGATTATTTTCAATAGCTTGATTTATATAATAAACAAGATTATCATCATTAAAATTATTGAAAAATTCAACATTTAAATCTTTTTTATCTATCGCAAATGCCCCATTTGAAACAAATAGCAATACAAAAAGTATAAAAATCTTTTTAAACAATGCCTTTCTCCTTTAATAATAAATTTATGTAGAATTTTATGTTTGTTCTAATCAATTCAATATCTTGCTCACAAAAATCCTTTTGACCTAATTGCAAAAGAGAAAATGCTGGAAAAATTTTTGGTGAATTAATTTGCGAGATAATGAATAATACTTGATAAACAAGCTCTCTACTGTTGTCTTCAAGATTAAATACTGCCCCAATTACACAT
>CAVCIU010000018.1:0-926 GCA_963602355.1 Methanobacteriaceae archaeon | reverse complement strand
CATCTTAAGTAATCAAAAACAGGCATCTTAATATTCCAATTAGGATTTTGTTGTTCTTTTAAAAGCAACAATATCAAATCACTTGAAACCTTTGAATAAAAGAAATCAATAAATTTATCTAACATCATAAATAACAAGTCAACTTGCTCTTGCTTTGCCATTTCTCTTGGATTTTTTGTAATATCCATAAACGTACTTGCGTATCGAGTTTGTTTTTCGATTAAATCATCAATTATAGCTCTGTATAAACCCTCTTTGCCATCAAAGTAATACTTAATCATGCTTATATTACACCCAGCAAGAGAGGCAATTTCTCGAGTCGATGCACCCTCAAAACCCTTGTGTGCAAAAAGTTTAATTGCAGAATTAATAAGTTTTTGTCGTGAATCAATATTTTCAGTCATTCAATTTTCTCCCCATACGACAAATATAAATCAATCGATTGATTAAGTCAAGAGAAAAAAATATGCGAACTCAAAAAAAGACACTTTTAAAAAGTGTCTTTTCCGTCATAATTCACATTCTTCTAATAAAACTTTTTAAGCCTCTGCTCACTCGCGTTTACGCACGAGCACTATAAGCAGAAATTGCAGCTTGAGTTTGCATAAAGTTCAATTTTTGCATCAAGTTTGCACTTCCGCCTATTTGCTTACGAGCTTGCAACATGATAGATTCTTGAATTGATTGAGTTTGCATTTCTGTTTCTAAATCAATTTTATGTTTCAAAGAAATCTTTTTAACTTCTTCTTTTTGTTTAGAATCTTGTTGGCTACTTGAATAATCAAGACCTGAAGATGATGATGAAGAAGCATCATGATTTGCACCTGAGATATTTAATGATGAAAATGGATTTGTGTTTTGTCTAAAGGCTGCACGAGCTTCATTCATAACATCATTTTTAGCTACCAAAGCTGCTTTTTGTTGAG
>CAVCIU010000017.1:0-33055 GCA_963602355.1 Methanobacteriaceae archaeon | reverse complement strand
AAAGACAAGCGGTAAAAAAGTTATTTTAACTAACAGAAAAGCTTTTCATGACTACTTAGTTTTTGAAAAGTATGTTGCTGGGATTGTTTTGACTGGTACTGAAATCAAGTCAATTCGTAAAGGTGCAATAAATTTAAAAGATAGTTTCTGCAAAGTTGAAAATAATGAAGTTTTTTTATATAATTGTCACATATCACCATACGAACAAGGAAATCGTTTTAACCACGACCCTGAAAGAGTTAGAAAACTTCTTTTACAAAAAAAAGAAATTCTAAAAATGTTCGGAAAGATAAAAAAAGAAAATTACACAGTCGTTCCTCTGGAAGTATTTTTAACAAAAGGCAAAGCAAAAGTAGAAATAGCACTTTGCAAGGGTAAAAAATTATACGATAAGCGTGAAGATTTAGCGAAAAAGACACAAAATCGTGACATCGAACGACATTTAAAAAGATAAAATTAATTAGAAAGCCGGAATATGTTTACAAAAGAAGACATACTAAAGAAATTAAATTCAGACAACTATTACATTGACATAAATGCATTGGACACTTTTATAAAAGAATGGCAAATCGATGCAATTTACGAAAACATGGAAGGTGTTGAATTTTTTGACGAAACCTCTATTGCAAAAATTAAAAAAGGTATAAGCTTAAAATCTCAAGGATACAATAAAGAACAAATTTCTTATCGCATCCACAAATCACCAAAAGATGTTGAAGAAGAAAGTAGAAAATCTCTTGAGCAACAAAGCGAGGGAACATCAATAATTCCAGAAGTTAGAAATGTTCCATTAAACATGACAAGCCAAGCTATTGATATGCTGGCAACAGCAGTTTCATCAAAAATAGCAGAGGATATAAAATCTCACATTGGCAATTCAGAATTTGCTGAATCCTTGATAGAAGCTGGGTCTTACAAGAAAGATAATGAAATTTTATCTCAAAAAATTGATGAACTTCTAAATGACAATAAAAAATTAGCAAGAAGAATTGAACAATTAGAGAATGATAAAAAGAATTTTTGGAAAAGAATTTTTGGCTAAGTACTTGACACTAAGGTTTTAGCCTATATCATGAAGAAAAGAAAGTATGAGATAGGTAAATCGTTGTAAAAATCCGTAAGGATACGATTCCTCAAATTGAAAGGACAGAATAATGTACGCAATCGTAGAAACAGGTGGAAAACAATACCAAGTAGAAGAAGGTCGTTACGTTGATGTAGAACTTCTTGAAGGTGAAAAAGATACAAAAGTTGTATTTGATAAAGTTGTAATGGTTGTAAACGGTAAAAAATCAAAAGTTGGTCAACCATACGTTAAAAATGCTAGTGCTGAAGGAACAATCATGTTACAAGGCAAAGCTAAAAAAATTATCGTGTTCAAACAAAGACCTAAAAAAGGTTACAGAAAAAAACAAGGACACAGACAAGAATTCACAAGAGTTATGATTTCAAAAATCAGAACAACAGCTTCTAAAAAAGCTAAAGAAGAAGCTACTACTGAAGAAGCATAGTTAGTAGCGAGTGCTAGTTGCAATTGAGCAACGAATTATAAAAGTTAGTAATACGATAATAATTAGAAAGCAGGTATAAAAATGGCACATAAGAAAGGTATGGGTTCTACACGTAACGGACGTGATTCAGAAGCTCAACGTTTAGGCGTTAAAATCTATGGTGGTGAAGCTGTTAAAACTGGTAACATCATCGTTAGACAAAGAGGAACAAAATTCCACCCAGGTAACAATGTAGGTATCGGTAAAGATGATACATTATTCGCATTAATCGACGGTGTTGTAAAATTTGAACCTCACAGACGTGATAGAAAACAAGTTAGTGTATATGCCGTAGAAAAATAGTAGGCGACACTACAAACAAGCAGGTTGGACATACTTGTTCAACGTGCAGATAATTTTTAAAAAGAGTCAAATAACATTTGACTCTTTTTTGTTGCGATAAGTTAAGAATTAGCCTAGATTTTGGATATAGTGTAAAATATCTGTGGGGAAATATATCACAAATCGTAGGTAGAATAAAAATGAAAAAAAATATAGCAAACAAAATAATGCTACTATGCTTGTCTATACTTGGTTTTGTACCGCAAGCACATGCAGCATTAAGTTTTCCAAATATTAATATCGGAATGCAAACGGCACAAACACCTCAAGATTTTTCTAACGGTGTTCAAATTCTTATATGGTTAACAATTTTAACTTTGGCACCTAGTATTTTTATTATGACAACTGCTTTTGTCAGAATTGTTATCGTTCTAGCCATTACAAGACAAGCAATTGGGGTTGGGTCTTTACCTCCAAACCAAGTTTTAATAAGTTTAGCGCTTATTTTAACTTTCTTTGTAATGTCTCCAACTTTGAATAAGATTAACGACACTGCAATTCAACCATATATGAAAAACCAAATTACTCAACAGGCTGCGCTTGATAAAGCACTTGTTCCTGTTAGAGATTTTATGTTTTCACAAACTGATGAAAAAGAATTAGCATTATTCGTAAAAATGGCTAAAATTGAAAAACCAAAGAATATGGACGATGTTCCAACTTATGTTTTAATTCCTTCGTTTATTTTGAGCGAATTAAAAACAGCTTTCAAAATTGGTTTTGTAATTTACTTACCATTTTTAGTAATCGATATTGTAATTTCAAGTGTACTTGTTGCAATGGGTATGATGTTCTTGCCTCCAACAATGATTGCACTTCCATTTAAACTTATTATGTTTGTAATGATTGACGGTTGGTATCTAATCGTAAAATCATTAGTCGAAGGTTTCACAATAATACATTAGGGATAAAAATATGGATATAATCATAAACTTATTACAAAAAACATTTGTTATAACTTTGGAAATGGTATCACCAGTTTTAATAGTTGGTATGGTTGTCGGTTTGATAATCAGTATTTTCCAAACAGTAACACAAATTCAAGAATCAACACTTACATTCGTTCCAAAAATTATCATCTGTATTCTAGCATTGATTGTAATGTTACCTTGGCTAACAGGTATGTTTGTTACTTCAATTAACGAATTTTACGATATGATACCGGAATTAATAAGGGGATAGGATTAAGAAATAAATGGATACAAGCTTACTAGCAATATTCACACCAGTAAAAATAATTTTATTTATTGCTGTATTCACTAGAATTAGTGGATTGCTTGCTTCTGCGCCTTTATTCTCAACTTATCCAATTCCGTATCAAGTAAAAATTTGGCTTTGTGCAATGATTGCATTTATTATGTTCCCGTTTGTACACGCAACAAGCAATTTCGTTATGCCTACGGTTATGCCAGAATTATTTGTGATTTTATTAAAAGAATTTTTTATTGGATATTTAATAGGTTTTTGTACAAACTTGATTTTCATAGCTGTTGATATGGCAGCAAATATGTTTGCGATACAAATGTCTCTATCTGTATCACAAGCCTTAAACCCAGCAACAGGGTCAACATCACCGGTTATTACTCAAGCTTATACATTACTTGCATCAATGGTATTTATTTCATTAAATGCGCACCAATGGTTATTTTTAGCTGTGTATAACAGTTTTACAAGTGTTCCAGTTGGATATGGATTTTTTATCAACGGACAGATTGTTCAAGAATGTGTGTATTTAATGGGACAAATGTTCAATGTCGCAATCGGATTAGCATTACCAATTTTCGGGGTGTTGTTAATTAGTGATGTACTTTTAGGATTTGTTTCAAAAATGATGCCACAAATGAACGTATTTATGGTGGCAATGCCATTAAAAATATATATCGGTTTGCTATTGTGTCTAGCATTCTTTAGACCAATGGCAGAATATATAGCGGTGGTATTAGAAAAAACACTAACAGCAGTATCGGTACTATTTTAGGAGAGGTTGTAAAAACTAATGGCTAACGACGGAGCAGAAAGAACCGAAAAAGCGACCCCTCGTAGACGAGAGAAGGAACGCAAAAAAGGTAACATAGTTAACAGTAGGGATTTATCATCTGCATTAATCCTAACAACTGGTGTTGCTCTTATTAGTATGCTTTCTGGTTATATTCTGGATAAATTCAGAGTTACTATGGTTATGGCATTTACTCACCTTAATCCGTCTCAAATAAGTTCTGACGATATTATTGCAATCTTTGCGCCATACGCAAGAGCTTGCGGTGAAATTTTATTACCACTATTCTTAGCGTTGTTTATTGTTGGTATCGTTGTTATTAGAGCACAAGTTGGTAAGGTTTTTGCAATAGATAAAATTAAACCAAAATTTGAAAATATTTCGCCTAAAAAAGCCATTGACGGTGCAAAAAAATTATTCAACATTTTTGATACTAAAAAAATGGTAGAATTTGCAAAATCATTGTTAAAGCTTACAATAGTAGGTTTTACAGGTTTTTGTGTTGTAAAATCAAGACTAGATGAATTGTACGGAATTTTGGGTGCTGATGTGCAAACAGGTTTTGCCGTAATTGGTTCAATTCTTACTCAAATGATTATTGATATGTGTATTGCGATGCTTATTATCGGTATTTTTGATAGATTTTATCAAAATTACGAATACGAAAAATCATTAAAAATGACAAAACAAGAAGTCAAAGATGAAATGAAGGATATTGACGGGGATCCTAAAATTAAAGCAAGAATTAGATCAGCTGGTATGAAATTATTACAACAAAAAATGATGTCAGCTGTTCCGACTGCCGATGTTGTTGTAACAAACCCAACTCACTATGCAGTTGCTTTAAAATATGATAAATCGATTGCTCCAGCGCCGATTGTTGTGGCTAAGGGTGTTGATTTTGTTGCATTTAAGATAAGAGAAATTGCGGAAAATAACAAAGTTCCAATCGTAGAAAACAGAGCCGTTGCGAGAGCCTTGTACAATTTGGTACCGATTGATGGTATAATACCGTCAGATATGTTTGTTGCGGTAGCAGAAATCTTGGCAATGGTATTCAGAAACAAACAGACAAAATAAAGGAGAAGGTAAAATTTAATGAATGTAGCTAAGATAGCAGATTTATTAAAAAACAATGATATCGTACTTGCAATTATGCTTGTAGTTATCGTTGGCATGATGATTTTGCCATTACCTCCAATCCTTTTGGATATTTTGTTAACTCTTAATTTAGCATTTGCTTTGATTATCATGTTAACTTGTTTGTATACGAAAGAACCGTTGGATTTTTCAAGTTTTCCAACAATTCTTTTGATTGCGACATTGTTCAGACTAGGTTTGAACATTTCAACAACAAGATTAATTTTATTGTACGGTGAAGCCGGTAACGTTATTAATGCGTTCGGGGAATTCGTAGTTGGTGGTAACTACGTTGTAGGTGCCGTAATCTTCGTAATTCTGGTTTTAGTAAACTTTATGGTAATCACAGGTGGTGCTACCAGAATTTCTGAAGTATCAGCCAGATTTACATTGGATTCTTTACCTGGTAAACAATTAAGTATTGATGCCGATTTGAATTCGGGCTTAATCAGTGAAGACGAAGCTAAGAAAAGAAGACGTGATTTAGAAAGAGAAATGGATTTCTACGGTACTATGGACGGTGCTTCTAAGTTCGTAAAAGGTGATGCTATGGCGGGCATCATTATCACTGTTATTAACATTGTCGGCGGTTTGATTATCGGTATGGCAATGTTAAAAATGAACCCTATGACAGCTGCTCAAACTTATACTATTTTGACAATTGGTGATGGTTTGATTTCTCAATTACCAGCCTTGATTATTTCATTATCAACAGGTTTGATTGTATCTCGTGCGGGCGGTCAAGATTCATCATTATCTTCTGATATCACAAAAGAATTATTTTCTGACCCTAGAGTTTTAGGTGTAATTTGTGGTCTATTGGTATTATTAGGCTTGGTTCCAGGGTTACCAACAATTCCGTTTATGGCAATCGGTGCTTGCTCTGGTATTGTAGCTTATTATAAATATGAAGATACTAAGAAAAAAGAACAAGCAGCTAAGGAAGAAGCTGAAAAAGCAGAAAAAGCTAAAAAAGCTTCTAATAAACGTAATAAAAAAGCTTCAAAAGAAAGTGTTATGGAACTTCTTAATGTTGAGGATATTGGTATTGAAGTTGGTTATAGATTAGTTCCACTTTTAAACGTTGATATGGGCGGAGACTTGCTAGAACGTATTGCACAAATCAGACGTCAAACAGCGCTGGATTTAGGTATTGTTCTACCTTCAATCAGAGTTAGAGATAATCTTCAACTTGCTCCAAATACTTATCAAATTAAATTAAAAGGTGTTGGTATTGAATCTGGTGAAGTTTATCCAGATAAGAGCTTGGCAATGAACTCTTCTGGTCTTCCGGATAATCCAAACATTGTTGGTATCAGTGCAATTGAACCTGCGTTTGGTTTACCAGCTCTTTGGATTGATGAAAAAGACAAGGATTATGCAGAGGCAAATGGTTATACAGTAGTTAGCCCTTCTGCCGTTGTATCAACTCACTTGACTGAAATTATCAAGAAGAATGCTTCGGAAATTCTTTCAAGAGATGCTGTACAACAACTTATTAACAATCTTAAAAACGAAGTTTCAGATGATTACGTTAACGACGTTACAAAAGATATTCCAATCTCTACAATACAAGTTGTTATGCAAAACTTATTGAGAGAACGTGTTCCTGTAAGAGATTTGAAATCTATTTTAGAAACAATCAGTATTCAATACAGAATAAGTCAAAATCCAGATTATTTGACAGAACAAGTAAGACAAGCTTTAGCAAGAAGTATTTGCAAACAAAATCTTGCAAGCACAGGAGAATTAATGGCAATTACGTTATCTCCAGATGTTGAAAATACAATTGCAAAAGGTGTAAGTCCTGACGGTCAAAGTTTAACTCTTGACCCAGACTTTACAAGAAGATTGATAGATAGTTTGAATACAGAGCTTCAAACTGCAATTACAAAAACAGGTGAACAACCTGTAATTCTTTGTTCTTCACCGATAAGACTTGCGTTTAGAAGATTGATTGAAAGAACTTACCCACAAATTTCAATTATGGGGTATAATGAAATCAGTACAAATGTAAAGGCAAAATCTGTCGGAACAGTAAAAGTTGTAATTAACCATTAACTTAAAATTTAGAAAGGATATTATATAAATGAGAGAACTTGTAAAAGTAGACCAAGATGTTTTAATCGTTCCAAAAGACTTTAAACTTACTAACAAAGGTAAAGTTATCAGTGTCGATGAAAAAGGTTTTCAAATGAAAGTTAATTACCCAACAAGAGGGATTGAAGTTAACCACATTTGCGAATTTTTCTCTCAAACAGAAAACGGTATGTTGTATTTTGAATCATATACTTCTGATATGGAAAATAATATTCTTACAATTGCAAACCCAGTAAAACATAGATTTTTACAAAGAAGAAAATTCACTCGTATTACCTTCTTACAAGATACAAAATTATATAGAGATGATGTTTCATATGATATTCAAACAATTGACTTGTCTGCTGGTGGTTTGAAATTCAAATCAAAAGAACACATTAATATCGAAACTGAATATAATGTTGATATCGTTTTATCTGATGAACAAACTATTACTTGCAAAATTCAACTTATAAGAATTGAAAAACTTGATGACGGTATGTATGTTCTATCTGGTAAATTCTTAATCTTGAACAATATTGATAAGATGACATTAATTCAATATTGTATGAAGAAAAATATGGAACTTTTGAATAAATAAAATGGCAAAAAAAGATAAAAACAAACCTACAAGATTAAATCACAGAATATTTTTCGGGCTATTGCTATTTTGTATAGCATGGCTGATTTATAGTGCTTGTCATATGGCAATCAATGGTGGCATGACTTACGAGGCTGTAACACAAACATTGATAGAAATTGTACCATATTGTATTATTATTGGTTTGTTAGGTTATGTAGTTGGTTATATTTTGGATAAGCCAAGCAAAAGCAAAGCGGAACAAGAAAGTAAAGAAATGCTTGATAAATTCTTAAAAGATGCGGCTAACCAAGCTGCACAAGCCGCACAGAATGCCAGAATGGCAGCACCAAATGCTATCGCTGACGATATGCCTTTAAAAGTTGATTTGGAGAATGACGAAAAATGAGTTTACTTAAATTATTAAAGAAGAAAAATTTTATAAACTTATTTACAACTCCTTCTCATAATCAAAAATTTTTTATTTTATCAAAATTTAGACAATTTTATAAATATGATATTTCAGAAACTGATGCTCACAATCCTCAAGAAGCTTTGAGAGAAGCGGAAGAAAAAGCAAGTAAGATTTACAAAACGAAACGAACTCACTTTTTAACAAATGGTTCTACAAGTGGAATTATTGCCTCTGTTTTAACTTGTGTTGAAAAAGATGATAAAGTTTTAGTTTGGAAGGATAGTCATATTTGCCATAAAAATGCGGTTAAACTTGCTGGTGCAATGCCGATTTTTTATGAAGTTGAAATTGATGAAGAGTTTGGAGTTCCTAAATCAATCAATATTGATTATATAAAAAATCTTTTGGTTGAACACAATCCAAAAGCTATAATCGTTACGTCTCCTACTTATGAAGGGATTGTTTCTGATATAAATTTAATCAAAGAAATCTGTAAAAGAACGGGTACTTATTTAATTGTTGATGAAGCGCATGGTGCACTTTATCCATTTTCTGATAAATTGCCTCAAAGTGCTGTGAATATTGCAGATTTTACTGTTCAATCTTTGCATAAAACTGCAGGTGGTTTAAACCCTACGGCGCTTTTACACAACAATACAAATTTAGATAGTGATAAGGCTTTAGAGTTGATTAATACTACGTCTCCGTCTTATCCACTTTTGGCATCTATTGAAAAAAATATTAACTATTTGAATTCTTCAAAAGGCAGAAAGAAAATTGATGAATTAATAGAAAATATTAAAGAATTAAAAAATAACTGCAAAAACGTAGAATTCTGTGATTACAACGATATTACAAAAATTTTAATCAAATCTCCGTCTATAAGCGGTTATGAATTATCAGAAAAATTGTACGAAAATAGAATTGAAGATGAAAAAACAAATGAAAAATCTTCAATGCTTTTGACAGGTTTAGGTATAGACAAGCAGAAATTACGTGTTTTAGAGAAGGTTTTGAAAAAATTGAATTAATATTTGTTAATAATTGGAGAAAAAATAGCAAGTTATTTTTTTACAGACTTTAAAACAGTATGATAAATCCAATAATTAATTTCAATCCAAATTTTTCAAGTTTAGCAAAAACAAAACAAGCTCCAAAAGCAGAGCAAACAGTTACTAATGTTTTAACAAATCCAATCCAAAGACCAAAGTTGCCTCAGCCGACAACAATGATGGCTTTGTTATACAATAACATTTCGTTTACTGGTAAAAAAGAAGATTTAGTTCGTTCTTTCGGACATGTGTCTTGCCCATGTTGTGGTACAAAAATGCTTACTAACAACGATATGGACAAAATAAAAAAAGATTTAGGTAGAGAAGATTCTGCGCAACATTACGTAAACACACTTAAACCTTACGAAGAATTTATGCACAAACCTGAAAAAGGTACTTTTAATAAATTTGAAGCATGGGAAAAGGAAAATCCAAAAAGTACATTCAAAGCTTTTATGGAAGAAAACAGAGTTAGTTCAATAAAAGCTTGCAAAGAAAGTCAATTAAAGACATTTGCTCAAATAAATGAAGTTGCAAAATCTGTTACTCCAGAAATTGGCGAAAAGTTTGCGCAATTAACAGAAAATTATGCAAAAATGCCTACTGAGACAGAAGAAGCAATGAAGAATATCAGAAAATCAATGATTGCTGATATCAAAGATTCAAAATCAAAAATTGAAGATGAAGAAAAATACAAACAACTTCAAAATTTGGCAAACAGTTTACCAACATCAAAAAATAGTGCTGATGCATTTATTGTAAAATATGCAGGACAACCTTCAAGCAAAGTTGGTGCAAGATTATTAAAACTGTCTGTAGGGACAATTGAGCACGTAAAACCTCAAGCAAATGGTGGCAGAGATAGAGTTGAAAACTATTTGTTAGAATGTGGTGAATGTAACCATACTCGTGGTGATGTTTCATTGCACGATTGGGTTGAAGCTCACCCAGAAATGAAAGAAAATACTCAAAAATATATGGACGAAGTTATTGAAAAAATCAATAATGGTGAATTAAGTCCTGAACTTGATAATTATCCTAATGCTGTAAAAGGCGCTTTGAAGGAACAATCAAAAGGTTCTTTGACTTATGATACTTCAGCTTTAAAACCAAAAGAAAATCAACGTCCTACAAAAAATGACAAATCAGAAAAACCTGAAAAATCTCAAAAGCCAAACAAACCTAATAAACCACACCACAAACCTCACAGATTAAACATTGCTGCTTAATGCTGTTCGTTAAAGGTGTAATTAAGTTGTTCATCTAGTTTGTCTGTAATCTCTTTGTAGTGTTTATTTACAGGTGTTTTTTCAGAGTTTTTTATAACGTCGATAAATATTTTTGCATTCATTGGTTTTTTATTATCCAAGAAGGCAGAAGAGTTGATTGTATCTATTCTTGCTGGTACGATTAAGCCTGTTGTTGTGAATTTTTGAATTGCTTTATCTGATGATAAAAATTCAACCAATTTTATCGCATCGTCTCTACGTTTAGAATCTTTTGTAATCGCATAGCCAGAAGAATCAAGTGTTACAGAACTTTTTCCCTTTATGTTTGGAAAATTAACGATATCCCAATCAAATTTGATATCTTCTCTATATTTAGGAACAAGCCAACGACCAGACAAGTGCATTGCTAAACGTCCATTGATAAACATTTGCGCCATTGTTTCTGAAGCTGATTGATATTTTTTAGGAGCAACATTGTATTTGTTTCTCAAATCAGAATAAAAATTGATACCTTTTTGAGAATTTTCACTATTCATAATTTGTTCGCCGTTTAAAGATAAAATTCCACCTTCAAATGCTCTCATATAAGGTAAGTAGAACAAAGAATTTTCTTCAAATGAAATACCGTAAACACCATTGTTTGTAAGGGCTTTTGCCGTATTTAAAAACTCTGTCATATTCCAATTTTCGTTTGGATATGGAAGCTTATTTTTATCAAACAAATCTTTGTTGTAAAAAACGACAAGTGTTGAAACATCTCTAGGAATAGCTAAAAGTCTGTTCTCGTAAGTCATTGTGCCCAAAACTTGTGGGTAATAATCTTCTTTATTTTTTATAATATCATTCAAATCTAAAAGATATTTTTCGTAAACTGGAATATTTAAATTATTGATAAAAATAACATCTGGCGCTAGATTTGAGGCAAACATTAGGTGTAATTTTTGAAAATAGTTTTGTGGAATATGTAAAAATTCAACTTTGATATCTGGATTTTCTTTTTCAAAATCAGAAATTAAACCTTTTAAGATTTGAACCTCTGTTTTAGAACCCCAACTTGCAAACTTCAACGTGTCATCTTGCTTTTGTTTGCAACCTGTTGTTATGAATATTAAACATATTAAAATTAGCAAAAACTTTTTCATAATCATAAATCTAACAATAATTTAACGTCTTTGTCTGTAACCTCGACAATACCTTTGAATTGACCTATTCTAACCATATATTGTGTTTTATCAAAACTCAATTTTTCGTGAACTCTAACAGACAAATTAACCGCATTATCTGATTTTGCAAATTTCTTTAAAACAGTTATTTTGCTACCGATATAACCGATTAGAGCATCAGTATTATGGTAATTTATCAAAGAAAGTCCTCTGTTTTCATCAATTGGATATTTTTCTTTTATGTGTAAATTTTCAATATCCGATTTATCTTCTTTTTTAGGCTCTTCTTTTACTTCTTTAACAACTTCTTCTTGAGGAACTTTTTCTAGTGGTTCTTCCTCTTCTGGAATTTCTTCTACAATATCATATTGTTGCGGTTCGTCTTCATCTTCTATGATAAAAATTTCATTATCTATTTTTTCTGGTGAAAGAATTTCAGAAGATCCGCCGTAATAATTTAATGCTAAATCATCTAATTCAGAAGGGCTTTCATCTTCGTCGTCATCGTCTAATAGCGCCATAGCTTCTTCGTCTGAAATGTCGCCAATTCTTTCTTCAAAAGCATACTCACTTCTTTTAAATCCATCTGTTGAAGAATCTCTTAGGGTTAGAGGTGTTTCATTTTTTTGAGCATTTTCAATTGATTTTAGTGTTTTTAAAATATCGTCAGAAATTTCTTCTTTTTTAAATCCGTCTGTATTTCTAAACATATCTGTTTCGTTGAAATAGTTTCTTTGTCCTAATTTTTCGTGTTTTTCTTCAGTTTCTTCAAACTCCTTCATCGCTTGAATAAGCTCTAAATGTTCCTTCTCTTCTTGTGTAAGAGGTTTTTCTTCCTCTTTTACAATCTCTTGTTCTTCTGTCATTCTTCTTTGGTAAATCATATATGCCAAGTAAGAAAGACCTATAACAAGGATTATAGATAGAATTGAAGTGAAGAATTTAAAAATTCTTGAGTGTTTAATTCTTGATAATAGTCTATGAGTTTTATTACCTAAATTTTGATGAAACTTGCTTTTGATTTTTAACTCAGTTGTCAAAGGTTTTGGCGAATCCTTCATTAGAGAACTAGAAAGTTCGTCCATTTTAGCTTTGGCCTCTTCTTTTTTTAATTTTGATTTATCAATAGGAACTATCAAGTAGCTATCTGTATCATTTGTGCCGACAATGTTGTAATCGGAATCAAATTGTAAAACTTCTAATTTAGGCTTTTGAGTTGTTTTGTTGTTTCTTTGAATATTATTAGTTTGAATATTTGTTTTTTGAGCAACCTTAGATTGTTGAATAGGTTTTTTCACAACTTTTATTGTCGTTGGTTTTGTTAGTTGTGTTTGAGGTATTTGTTGAATAGATTTTTGTTTAATATCAATCGCAGTAGCTTGTTCAACAGCAGGAGTTTGTTTAACCTCTTCTGCTGGTAAAGTTATTGGTCTTGTATCAATCTTTGCAACAGAAATATTACCTTCTGCTAAAAAACAAATCGGTAAAATTAGAAATATAAATGCTATTAATATTCGCTTAATTAGAAGATTTTTCAATTATTCTCTCCTTATAATGATTTTATCATTTAAAAGAAAAAAATAAAATATTTTTTTAATTTATGGTATCCTAGAAATATGAAAAGCGGATTTGTAACAATAATAGGACGACCAAACGTAGGTAAATCAACTCTTTTGAATGCTATTTTAGGACAAAAGATTGTTATTGCAACGGATAAGGCACAAACAACAAGAAAACGTATAAAAGGTATCTTTACAGATGATAGAGGTCAAATAGTTTTTATCGACACTCCAGGGGTGCATAAACCTTTAAACGATTTTGGTGAATGTCTTGTTGACGAGGCTAAAATTGCTTTACCTGATAGTGATTTAATTTTATTTTTGGTAGACGGTTCTGAAGAAGCTGGCAAAGGCGACAAATGGATTAGCGAAAACCTTCTTCAAACTACAACTCCTGTTTATATCGTTATGAATAAGACTGATAAATTAAATTCAGAAGAAAAGATTGAAGAAAATCTTCAAACTTATAAAAAGCTTTTTGCAGGTAAAGATTTACCTGTAATAAAAATTTCTGCCTTGAATAACAACAATGTTGATGAACTTATCTCAACACTGTTCTCAAAATTACCTGAAGGTATTAAATTCTTTGATGACGATACTGTAACTGACGAAAATATGAGATTTATCACAACAGAAATTATCAGAGAAAAGATTTTATTAAATACTCAAGACGAAATTCCACATTCTGTTTTCGTTAAAATTGAACGTTACGAAGAACAAGAAAATATCGATAAAATTTATGCGGTAATTTATTGCGAACAAAAAAGTCAAAAAGGTATTTTGATTGGCAAAAACGGTTCTCTTTTAAAGAAAATCGGTATGGAAGCGAGAAAAGAGCTTGAAGAAATTTTAGAGAAAAAAGTTTATTTAGAGCTTTATGTAAAATTAGAAAAAAATTGGCGTAAGAATAAAAGAATTTTAAAAGATATAGGTTATGAACAGTTTAATAATTAATTATGCACTTTGCATTGCAATCTCTTGTGGATTAAGTTGTTTTATTTACAAAATTTTGTACTCAATCTGTGAATGTACAAATTTGACAGAACTCGTTGTGGGTTCAACTGTTTTTGCGAATTATAATAAAAATATTGACTATTTAATTTATGGAATTTATATAGCAATATTTTTTGTTTGCTTTTTGATTTTGAAAAAAGTTTTACCAACTTTTGAAATTAAAGATAAAATTAATGATTTTAAATTACCAGTAAGAGAAGGCAATCCTCAAATTTTACAGGTATTGCAGACTCTTTCAACATTTATGTATTTTTTACTTTATCCAAGTAGAAATTTGACTGAATATCCGATTTTACTATTTATTGTTTTATTTTTGATAGTTTTAGCGAATGCGGATATTTATTTTAAGGTTATATTTAAAGATAAAAAAGTTTCGCCATTGGCTATAATTCCACTGTTATTGTTGGTTTTTGGACATTCTTATAACTTTGGCACTGTAAATATTGACGATTATCATTTCGGCGAAAAATTTGGAACATATTTTCTTACTCATTTTCAAGGTATGAAAATTTTTCAAGATATCAATTTAATTCATGGTTACAATGATATTTTTTCAGGTTTTGTTGCAAATAAGGTTTTTGGTGAATACACTGTTTATTCATTTTTACTTGCAGAAACTTTGATTTATAACTTGAATTTGATTTTATCATTGTTTTTAGGCTTTTTGATTTTTTCTAAAAATCCTATTTTGATTACTGGTATTTTGGTGAATTCTTTCTATTATTTCAATTTGTATTTTTTGATTGCATTGGGATTTTTGAAAAAAGAGGCGCTTAATGCAAAAGACGTTATTTGGCTTCAATGGTATATCGTTGCGTGTTTTATCTTGACTGCATTTTGGTTCCAAGCAGGAATTTTCTTTGCTGTGGGTTTGTTGCCAGTTGCATTGTATAAATTGTATCAGTTGATAAAACGCAAAAATGCTTTTAAACTTTTATACCTTGCTGTTACGTATGCGTTTTTTAAAGTGATTTTTAAAGATTTTATTTCTGGCGCTTATAATTATCATTTGATTTCTGACGTGATGTCTTATGCAAATGGTTTTCCTATTTTTAAATATACAGAGATTTGGTCAAGCTTTATAAAATTGTTTGCGCTTTTGGCAGTTCCTTGCTTTGCAATTGAAGGAATTAAAGCATATAAAAATAAAAACTTACAACTGATTTTTGTATATGCGTTTGCAACTTTGTTTGCAGTTGTAGCAAGCGTTTATGCGCTTACGAGAATTGATTACATTATGTTTTCAAGAATTAGATATATCTCAATTGCATATATAACAATACTTTTGCCATTTATTTTTACGATAACAAAATCTGTTTGGCTAAAATATACAAAATATGTTTTTACAGCTTTGCTTGTTGTACTTATTGCGCTAAATTTCAATGGCAAATGGGATAATTCTGTTCAAGGTCGTGATTTTGAATTGAATAAAATACAAAAACAAAATATTGAAGATATGAAATCTTTTGTAGATAAATATTCTGAAAAAGATGATTATATCTTAGATTTAACTAATCGTGGGCTTAATTATTTTTATCTACAAAGAAAATCTCCTTGCAATATGATTTCGTATTTTAATTTTACAAGCGAAAAAGAAGAAGATATTGCGCTAAAACAAATTAAACAAAATCCGCCAAAAATAATTATTCTAAAATCTGATAATATCGTTCATGATGAAATTTATCCGATGATTAGAATAAACAAGATTGTGAAATGGATTTTGACAAATAACTACAACCTTGTTCAAGATAAGGATATAGTTTATCTTGTAAAAACTGATAAAGACCTTAAATATTCATATTCTCAAAAAGACTTGCAAATTCTTGATGAAATTTTAGGAAACAAAGATTTAAAACAACTTTCTCAAAGTTGGGCAAATAATATTGAAAATGTTGGTTTGAAGAAAATTTCTGAAAACGTTTATGAGAATACTTTTAAAGGCAAAATGCAATTGGTTAAATTTAAAAGCCCTGTAACGGATAATTTTGAAGTCAAAATGAAAGGTTCAACTTCAACACTAAAATTTAATACCAATAATGCAACAGCCGTTTTGATACCGCTTGAAATTTATCCTTCATGGTATTTGAACCCTAGTGAAATAATTTTAGAAAAATAAAATATTTCCCCTCGCCACATTTTGCCTTGCAAAATATTAGGTTGACTTTACCAAGTCGACAAAACAGAGGCGAAGCCGTAGGCTTCGCCTCTGTTAATTCTATTGTGTTGGGTTAGAAAACCCAACCTACAGCCTCTACTCGTTCATGCTGTCTTGCTCGTTCGCATTAAACGGCAATTCCACGTTTTGCAAAACAGTTTTATCAACTTTTGCAAAAGCGTTCCAGCCTCTGCTCACTCACGCTAAGACTCTGCAAGCTTTTCTCTAACAAGTTTTTCAACTGTTTCTAAGATATCTGGATTTTGAGCTAAAAATTCTTTAGCTTTTTCTCTACCTTGACCTAGTTTTTCATCATTAAAGCTAAACCAAGCACCAGCTTTTTTAACGATATCAAGTTTTACAGCAACGTCTAAGATGTTACCAATTTTGCAAATACCTTTACCGAAGATGATATCAAATTCAGCTGTTCTGAATGGAGGTGCAACTTTGTTTTTCAAAACTCTTACTCTAACGTGGTTACCAACGTCTCCGTCTTCACCTTTTAAGCTTTCAACACGTTTGATTTCCATTCTTACTGATGCGTAATATTTAAGAGCGTTACCACCTGTTGTTGTTTCAGGATTACCATACATAACACCGATTTTGTTTCTTAATTGGTTGATGAAAATAACTGTTGTGTTAGTTTTGCCGATAACACCTGTTAATTTTCTAAGTGCTTTACTCATCAAACGAGCTTGAAGACCCATTTGTTGATCTTCCATAGAACCTTCAATTTCTGCTTTTGGTACAAGTGCTGCAACTGAGTCAACAACGATGATATCAACTGCACCAGAACGAACCAATTCTTCTGTGATATCAAGAGCTTGTTCACCTGTGTCTGGTTGTGAGATTAATAAATCATCAACTTGTACACCTAAGTTTCTTGCGTATTCTGGGTCAAGTGCGTGTTCTGCATCAACGAATGCTGCAATGCCACCTTTTTTTTGACATTCTGCAACGATGTGTTGCGCTAGAGTTGTTTTACCAGAACTTTCTGGACCATAGATTTCGATAATTCTACCTCTAGGAATACCGCCTATACCTAGTGCGATATCAAGGTCTAGAGCCCCTGTTGGAATAGCTTCAACATTAACGGCTGTTTTATCACCAAGTTTCATGATTGAACCTTTACCAAAATCTTTTTCTATCTTTTCAATTGCTAATTTTAAGGCTTTTTCTCTTTCAGCGCTTACATTAGTTTCTTCTTTTTCTTTTACTGCCATATCTACCTCTTTATATTGAATAATCTCTTTTTTTAGCTTTTATATATACCCCAAGACCTAATGGTTTGTACTCTTCTATTTGGTCTTTTAGATAGCAATTTTCTTTGCTAATTCTTGCCACTTTTAATTTTAATGTTTCGTTTTCGCTTTTTATTTTTTCAAAATCTTCAAAAAATCCTTCTACTGTTCTGAATTTTTTGTTCATAAATTCTAAATCGTTTTCAGAAAGATTTTCAGCAAGTTCGTAGAAAGCTGATTTAATCATCTCAAAAGTTTTAAAATGTTTTGAATTGATAACAGCTTGTTTACATTCTTCTCTAAGGGCTTTCAATCTTTTAACTTCGTCATAAGAAAAATATGTATAGCCTTTAGAGTTTTGTCTTGGGGTAATAGCGGCAAGCTTACAAAGTCTGATAATTTCTTTGTTATCAGAATTAAGAATTTCCCTTACCTCTTGTGGTGAAAGTGTTGTTTCTTTTACCATTTTAGCCCCAATTGTGATTTGATATCTAGTTTTAAATTTCTATAGTAATATTTTATTTTATAAGCACGAAAAAGACAAATAATTAACACTATTCCCTTAACAAACCTTGATAAATTAGTGAGTAGTGAGTAGTGAGTAGTGAGTAGTGAGTAGTGAGTAGTGAGTAGGTGTCTCTTAGTTGATTTATTAATATGATATTGTCATTGTGAGCGTTAGCGAAGCAATCCAAAAAAGTAAAAATTTTATTCTTCTTCTTCAAAATTAAATTCTAAATTTTTATCATCATTTTTCTTTTTTAATTCAAGTAAATATGCTGTAATGATTGCGGTAACTGGAACACAAACAACAAGTGCAATACTACCTACAAGTGCAGAAGAAATTTCTGTAACAACCATATTCAAGTTGAAGAATTTCATCAAGTCGATATTATGCGCCAAAAGTACCAACGGTAAAGAACCGCCTAAATACATCAATATCAACGTATTTGTCATTGTTCCGATAATATCTTTACCTACGTTCATTCCCGAACAATATAGTTCTTTTAGGCTCATTTTATTATTCAAATCATAAATTTCGTTAATAGTACTGGCAATAGACATTGCAACGTCAATAACAGCGCCCAGTGCTGAAATCATCATTGCTGACGTTAAAATGCCGACAAAATTCAATTCTGGGTGTGCAGTAAATAAAAATACGTCTTCTTCGCAACAAAAACCAGTAAGTCTAGAAATTGCAATGACAATGCAAGACATAATTGATGCAATTACCAAACTGGAAACCGTTCCCAATACTGCCGAAGTGCTTTTAAAATTAATTCCGCCAACAAAATACACCGCAATTGCCGACGAAACAAGGCAAAGAATTACTGTCGCAATAATTGGGTTAAAGCCCATTAATATCATCGGTGTCAAAAACCATACAACCAAGCAAACGATAAGCCCAGTTGCCACAAGGCTCATGAAACCTTTTTTACCACCAACCAGTATAACTAAAAGAAAGAATACGCCGAGCAAGAAGTACAAGCCCTGAACTCTTTTGATATCAGATATGAAAAACTGCATTCCGTCATCAGCTTCTTCCAAATGTAAAACTACACTATCGTGTTTTTTAAGCAAAATATCGTAATAAGGGTTTCCAGTCAAAACATTTTCTATTTCGACCTCTTGCCCTTTAAACTCACCAGATTTAACGACAACGTCAACTATTTGTTTATTAGTTTCGCCCTCTTCAATATAATCAATATGTTTTACAAACCCAGTTTCTGCATTCAAAACTTTATCGTCTTGCATACCAAAACAAGAACAGCAAAGCATAAACATTGAAACAAAAAGTACAAGTAATTTTTTCATTAAACTTCCTTCAATCCAAAGTGTCTATAAGTTTCTGGTGAAACTTTTCTTCCTCTTGGAGTTCTTATCAATAAGCCTGCTTGCAACAAATAAGGTTCGCAGACATCTTCAATTGTTCTCACATCTTCTCCTAGTGCTGCTGCGATTGTATCAAGCCCAACAGGACCCCCATTATATTTTTCAATAATGAGTTTCAGCATGCTTCTATCTGTTTCGTCCAAGCCGTATTCGTCAATCTTTAAGGTATCAAGAGAGTTTTTTGTTAATTCTAAATCAACTATTCCATTGTTTTTTACAATGGCAAAATCTCCAACTCTTTTAAGAAGTCTATTGGCAATTCTAGGTGTGCCTCTTGAACGGCTTGCAATCTCTTTTGCACTTTCAGAATTTATTTCGATATTTAAAATTTTAGATGTTCTTAAAACAACTTGAGACAATTCTTCAACTGTATAAAATTGCAATCTATGAACAAAACCAAATCTATCTCTTAATGGACTAGAAATATCACCAGCTTTAGTAGTTGCGCCAATCAGAGTAAATTTAGGAAGTTGAATTCTCATAGTTTTAACAGTCTGAGTTTTACCAGTCATCATATCAAGGTAAAAATCTTCCATTGCAGGATACAAAATCTCTTCTGTAACAGTGTTCAGTCTGTGAATTTCGTCAATAAACAGAACTTCGCCCTCTTTCAAAGACATCAAAACCCCAATGATATCACGAGGTCTTTCAAAAGACGGCGCAGAAGTAATTTTAACAGATGTACCAAGTTCTTCGGCAATAATTCCCGCAAGGGTAGTTTTACCCAACCCTGGAGGCCCATAAAATAAAACATGGTCTAAAGTTGTATTTCTTTTTTTTGCCGCTTCGATAGAAATTTTAAGCGTTTCTTTCAAAGCAGTTTGTCCAACATAGCTATCAAAAGTTTTTGGACGAATAGAGTTCTCAAAAACTCTGTCATAAGCAATCGTTTCCGCCTTTATGACAGGATTTTTTTTAGGTTTTTCCTTTATTCTTTCTTCATCATCTGATAAAATAGCCATAATCAAATAATATCACATTTATGAGCTTGTGTCATTTTAGTAATATTTATATAAGAAGGGGCGAATTTTGCAACGCAAAATTCGCCCCTTCTAAAAACATAAAATCTAAATTAAAGCATTGTAGAAATCAATTCTTCGTTTGTTTTATTAGTCAAATATTTTGGTGCGATATCAAAGATTGTTTTGCAACCAGATTGACCTTCTTTGTTTAATTTATATGCTGCTCTTGCGTATGCTACAAGTACACTTGATGTGAATTCTGGGTTTGAATCAAGTTTCAAACTATATTCAATAACGTGTTTTGTACCTTCAGATGTTTCGCCACTTCTGATTACAAAACCTCCGTGCGGAATACCAGAGTGGTTTTTGATTAATTCTTCTTCTGAAATAAAGTGAACAGTTGTGTCGTAATCGCTAAAGTAGTTTGGCATTGTTACAATTTCGTGTTCAACTTGTTTTGCATCAGCGCCTTCTTCAAGTACAACAAAGCATTCTCTTGTGTGTTTTTGTCTTGTTGTAAGTTCTGGGTTTTCGCCATTTCTAACAGAAGCAAGAGCTTCTTCTACAGGAATTGTATATTGTTTTGCGTTTTTTACGCCTTTAATTCTTCTGATTGCATCAGAGTGTCCTTGGCTAACGCCTTTGCCCCAGAAGGTATAATCTTTACCGTTTGGTAAAATGATGTTTCCGAATAATCTATTTAATGAGAATAAGCCCGGATCCCAACCTAGCGAGATGATTGCAATTTTATTTGAAGCTTTTGCAACCTTATCAACGTTTGCAAAATGTTCTGGAATTCTTGCGTGAGTGTCAAAGCTATCAATTACGTTAAACATTTCTGCATATTTTGGAGTTTGAACAGGTAAATCTGTTGCTGAACCTCCACAAATAATTAAAACATCAATTTTATCTTTCCATTGTTCAATGTCATTAACAGAAACAACAGGTGTGTTTGAATTAACTTTAACGTCTTGAGGGTTACGTCTTGTAAAAATTGCGCATAATTCCAAGTCATCATTTAATTTCATAGCATTTTCAACACCACGACCTAAGTTTCCATATCCTAAAATTCCTAATCTAATCATTTTTATTTCTCCTAAATTTTCTGTAATTTAGTATAGCAAAAGTATTAAAAATTTTGTATTTTTAGAATTAAAAATATGGTCAAAAAACCATGTCCTTTCTAGGTATTAGCCATGTAACAAAATCTTAACATGTTTTAGTTTATTAGCAATAAAATTTTTGTTTGAGACTTTAAAGTGGAGTAGGTTGTGTTCTATTTATAGGTGTACTGTATTTGAATATATCAATAAATTTTAATACTCCAAATATGAAAATTCAAGATAAACCTATTAAATCTGGGTTTAGACAAAGTAATTTTGTCCAAAAACCAGATACTTTTGAACGCAATACGAATAATCTTACATTTACCGGAAAATCAAATAGAATAAAACAATACACAAAAACAGCAGATTCATTGTTAGATGCTGGTAAAAATGCACAACTATCATTAAACGGTCAACTTGCTTCAGAAG
Source organism: Methanobacteriaceae archaeon (assembly GCA_963602355.1). Lineage (GTDB taxonomy): Bacteria > Cyanobacteriota > Vampirovibrionia > Gastranaerophilales > Gastranaerophilaceae > UBA791. The sequence goes on along the minus strand of CAVCIU010000017.1, from coordinate 11,150 downwards.
GTTGGGCAGGACGAGTTGCAGACAACGTTAGCGCTTTGTGGGCTTCAAATAATAGAGCTCATTTAGTTCAAGATGACATTGAAAATTATAATGCTCAAATTACGGATTTGAAAGATTCTATTAATACTGGAGATTTCAAAGAAAAATTTAAAGAAACTTTTGGTGTTGAGTATAACCAATCAAATATTAGAAACTATGAAAAGACTGCAAAACAGTTTAACATGGCTATTACAACTAAATCTGTATCAGATATCGTTTCTGCTAAATTGAAAGATGATATTGCGATTTATGATGAAAATAATGGTGTTTTAAAGGATAAAAAAGAAAGAGTTCCTAATTATTTTGCAAACGTAGGTTCTGTTCCATACTTTGATAAAACAACTAAAAAAGAAGATATCTTAAAAAATATGGAAGATGATTTGGTAAGTATTGTCGGTTCAAAAGAAACATTAGATAGTACTCTAAAAGCAAGCGGTATGGATACTGAAAAAATGTCTGACCAAGAAAGATACAATGCCTATGGTTTGATGACAAAATTTTTGATTGAAACAACAAAACAAACTTCAATAAATTTGAGCAAAGGTAAAAATATCAAAGAATTGAAGAAGGATTATGATGAAGCTTATGTAAAAGCTTATGGTACAAAAAATCATATCCAAGAAAGAGTTGATAACTATAACCGTTCACAAATAATTGGTGCTGCAGCAGTTAGAGGTGTAACTCGTGCAGCTGCGGGAGCTTTGGTTATGTTGGCAGCTCCAGAAGCTGGATTTGCAAAATTGGTTGCAAAATCGGCAACTACAATGGGTATAAAAATATTAGTTGATTCATCAGATAAAGCTACTGCTAAATCAGGCGATATCTTTGATTCGAAAGCATTCAAAAAAATTGTTCGTTCTGCATCAATTTCAGGTGGAGAAAAAATGGCGATTGGACTTGTAGGTTCAATGATTCCAGAAGTTAGCACTGGTCTTGACGTTCTTGATGAAGTGTTGAATCAAACAAAAGATGCAACGATTGATACATCTTTGGGTCTTGTTGGTGAAAAATTAAAGAAAGGCAACTGGGCAACAAATCAAATTGCACCAAGAATGTTGATTTCATTTGTATTTAATAACTTAGGTTCAGATAGTCAAGAGGTTAAAGCTCTTCTTGATATGACAAAAAGTGGTATTAGTCAATATATGAAATGTACTACTCGTGGAATTAACCCAACAAAAACAATTATTGAAGGTACAAAGGTTGCACTTTCTAACGCAGAATTCAAAAACGACAAATCATTTGATAAATTAAGAGATTTATCAATTAACAATCCAGAAGAGTACACAAAAATGATGGTATCTGTTCTTGATGAAGTTATCAAAGAACATAAAGATGACGATATCGATTAAGGATTAACCTACTAAAAGGTAATAATGTACAAAGTATGCGTATGCAATACCAAGAACTGCACCACCAAAAACTTCTAAAGGTGTGTGTCCTAAAAGTTCTTTTAATTTTGTACCGATAGCTGCTGTATCGTGGTTGTAAAAGTCGTCCATCATTTTGTTTAAGCATACAGCCATTTTACCAGATGCACGTCTAATGCCTGCTGCGTCGTACATTACAACAAGAGCATTACCTGCTGCAACGGCAAAATATAAAGAATCAAAACCTGCAATAATACCGACTGAAACAGCTAAGCCAACCATACCTGCAGAGTGAGAACTTGGCATACCGCCTGTAGTTGTGAATACTCTGAAATCAACTTTTCTGTGGACAATTAAATGTAAGAAAAATTTGATGATTTGAGCTATTATCGCTGCTGTAAGCCCTACGAATAAAGCTTCTATACCGTTGTTATAAATTAATGCAGAAATGTTTTCCATTCTTAAACTTTAGCCTTTCTCTCTATAGAAGAAATTATGTCCTCTAATACCTCTGATTTAATATTATATTTGTTAAGTATACCACGACATTCATCAAGTAGGCAATCAACTTTACATTCAGACTCTTTTAATCCGTACAATCTAGTGTATGTAGACTTTTCGGCTGCTTCATCTTTTCCTAAAGTTTTACCCATTTCTTCAAAAGTAGAAGTTTCGTCTAAAATGTCATCACAAATTTGGAACGCAATTCCTAATTTTAAACCAAGTTCGTCTAAGTGTTCTAAAACTTCGTCAGAAACACCAGCAACCACTCCGCCAGCTTTTAGCGCAAATCTGAACATGTCGGCTGTTTTATGTGTGTGAATATATTCAAGAGTTTTTCCGTCGATTTTTTTACCTTCTGAAGCAATATCAACGATTTGACCTGCAATAATACCGTATACACCAGCTGCGTTTGAGAATAATTCAATAAGTTTTAAAACTCTTTCTGCTGGTAAATTTTTAGATTTTTCAATAATAATTTGAATAGCATAACTTATTAACGCATCACCTGCTAAAACTGCTGTTGATTCTGAAAAAGCCTTGTGGTTTGAAGGTTTGCCACGTCTGAAATCGTCGTTATCCATGCAAGGTAAATCATCATGGATTAAACTTTGTACGTGTAACATTTCTATCGCACAAGCAATTGGTAGTGCATCTTCAATGTTTCCTCCAAAAAGTTTGCAAGTTTCTAGACACATTATTGGTCTTAATCTTTTACCACCAGCAAGTACACTGTATCTCATTGATTCAAATATTTCTTCAGGGTACTGTACTGGAATGTATTCGTCTAATTTTTTTTCAATTAAATCAATATAATTCTTCATGTTCTAAGTCCTCTTTTTCTAATTTTTGTTTTGATAATCTTCTTGATTCTTGGCGTTTTCTAGCACTGATTTTCGCCACAGATTTGTTGTTGTGTTCTTTTGAAAAAGTTTCTGTTTTTATGCCAGAATATTTAACTTTTTCTTTGTATTCTTGTGCTTCTTTTACAAATGAAACGTAACTTTCATATCTTGTTTCAGCAATTTCTGGTAAATTTTCTAGAACAGCACAGCCGTCTTCGTGAAAATGAATACAATCTGAATATTTGCATAAACCTTTGTATTTATCAAATTCTACAAATAAATTACTAATTTCTGTTGGTAAAATAAAATCAAATCTTAGGTTTGAAAACCCAGGAGTATCTACAATGTTTATGTCGTCTGTAACTTTGATGATTTCACAATGTCTTGTCGTGTGAGTTCCTCTCTCAGTTTTTTCACTTACAATTTTTGTTCTAAGGTTTAGATTTGGATTAATTGCGTTTATTAAGCTTGATTTCCCAACTCCGGAATTTCCGCATAAGGCAGTTGTTTTGCCACTCAAAATTTCCATAAAATCATCTATGTTTGATTTTTCAAGAGCAGATGTGAATACAATGTCGTATCCAAGAGGTTCGTATATTGAAAAAACTCTTTCGATAAGCATGTCGTCGTTTGATAAATCGTTTTTGTTAAAACAAAGTTTTACCGGAATGTTGTAGTACTTTGCAAAACAAATATATCTGTTAAGTTGCATAAAATCTAATGCAGGCTCTTTTACGGCTGAAACAACAATCATTTGGTCAACATTGCTCACAGCAGGACGAGGGATAAAGTTTTTGCGTGGTAAAATTTTAGTGATTTTTTTATCTTCAAATTCAACAAAATCGCCAACAACTACACGTTGTTTTTGCTTTTTTAAAACTTCTCTCAGTTTACATTCATGTAAAACATTATTTGAATTTACATAATAGAAATCAGAATGAATTTTTAGAATTTGACCTTGATTTACCATAACGAAGTTAATAGTATCATGAACGAATTCTATCTTCAAACAATAAAACTAGATAATAAAAAGCCGCCTTTGAGGCGGTGTTTTCTGCATCCTAATGGTCTTTTTAGTGTTTATTTTTTTAGGAGTTTATATAAATTAGAGTAAATGTATTTAGTGTTCTTTTTACACTTTCAATCCACATTTATAATTATGCACGTAATAAAAAGAAAAGTCAACAGTTTGTTTTTTATTAATTTTACGCAAATTCCCGAAGTTATACATATTAGTGTCTTTTATACACTTTACAAATGTTAATATATGCGTTTTGCTTAAATATTACTATTATTTTACGTTTAGATTTTCCTTTAAAATTTTGCTATAATCAAAATATGTTAATACTTGGTATCGACCCAGGAATGGCTATTGTAGGTTATTCGCTTTTAAGTGCTGAAGGTGATAATTTGGATTTAGTCTCTTCTGGTTCTATTCAAACTAAATCTACTCAAAATGACTCTCAAAGATTGTTTGAAATCTTTGAGGACTTGTGTTCTATTATTGAAAAATTCAAACCAGATGCTGCATCTGTGGAAAAATTGTTCTATTTTAAAAACCAAAAAACAATTATTCCAGTTGCAGAGGCTAGGGGTGTAATCATTATGGCGCTTGAAAAATACGGTATTCCAATTTACGAATTTACACCATTGGAAATCAAGCAAACTCTAACTGGTTTTGGTAGAGCAGATAAAAAAGAAGTAGAAAGAATGGTAAAAATTACACTTAATCGAGAAACTTTACCAAAATTAGACGATACAGTGGATTCTATCGCCATGGGGATATGCTGTGCTAGATGTTGCGCAAACGGTAAACTTGTGGCACAATAACTATAAAAAATGAGGTTAAAATTATGAACATAAACGTATTATTATTAAAACAAATCGCTATTTTAAGTGCTATTGCAGGTGCAGGACTTGCAGTTGTATCCATTATTCCATACATCAACGTATTTTCTTTTTCAATTTTGATGTTGGTTCTAAGCGGTGGCATTTTATATTACATGAAAAGAAATAACATGATTGGCATTTTCGATTTAAGAGAAGGATCAATCTTTGGTGCAACAGTTGGCTTTGTTTCTTTCATAGCTTTTTCAATCGTGTTTGTACCATTAGATATTTTGTTAAGTCTTTTATCTAAAGGTTTCCATGCTCTTTTGAGTTTTATTCCGGTACACACTTCATTTTTACTATATTTTTTCAATAATTTTGGTGGCTTTATCGTTCTTGTTATGTTGGTCATCTTTGTTGCTTTGTTATCAGCTTTGATGAATGCTTTTACAGGTATGGTTACAGCTTATATCTATGAAGCAATTTCTGGCATTAAAAAAGAAGGTAACAACGAAAATATTGATATCGAAATTAGATAAAATTTAAAAATAGCTAGGAGTAAAAATGGAATTTCACAGTAAGATAAAAACGATTGAATGGATAGATAATTTTTCAAGATTAATTGACCAAACAATTTTGCCTTACGAATTTAAACATGTCGATGTGAAAACAGGCGATGAAATGTATGATGCAATCAAAACAATGATTGTTAGAGGTGCTCCTGCTATTGGTATTGCTGGTGCTCACGGGGTTGCTCTCTATGCTCAAGAATTACAAAAACAAAATCTTTCAAGAGAAGATTTTATTAAAAAATTGATAGAAAAAGCTGACTATATGGCTACTTCAAGACCAACTGCTGTAAATCTTATGTGGGCTTGTAAAAAACAAAAAGAATTGATTGAAAATTCAACTTCTGACATTGACGGTATTGTAAAAGAATTGGTTGAAAACGGTATCAAAATGGAGAATGAAGATATTGAAATTAATAAAAAAATGGGCGATTACGGCGCAGAAGTTGTTCCAAAAGGCGCAACAATCCTTACTCACTGTAACGCAGGGGCATTGGCTACCGTTGCTTATGGTACAGCGCTTGGGGTTATTCGTTCAGCTTTTGCAAAAGATAATACTATTCAAGTTTTTGCAGATGAAACAAGACCTCGACAACAAGGTGCAAGACTTACAACCTTTGAACTTAAAACTGACGGTATTCCTGTAACACTTATTACAGACGGTATGTGTTCATATTTCATGAGTAAAGGTATGATTGATATGGTTGTAGTTGGTGCCGATAGAATTGCTTCAAATGGCGATACTGCAAATAAAATTGGTACTTATACAGTGGCAATTGCTGCAAAATATCATAATGTACCTTTCTATATTGCTGCACCACTTTCAACAATCGATAGAAATATCAAATCTGGTAAAGAAATCCCTATCGAAGAACGTTCACACGAAGAGGTTTCACATATTAATGGCAAAACTGTTTGCGCTGAGGGAATTAGATTTTTAAACCCTGCTTTTGATGTAACTCCAAACGAACTTATCACAGGTATTATCACAGAAAAAGGTATTTTAAGAGCACCTTATGAGGTTTCTATTAAAGAAGCTTTTGAAAAAGAATAAAAGAGATATAAATATGAAAAAACTTTTAACGACTTTATTAATATTTTCAGTTGTTGGATTTATAAATGTTCCAGCAATGGCTGAAACTGTTGTGTTTAATACGAATACGTATAAATATCATAAACCAACTTGTAAATGGGCTAAAAAATGTACAAAAAATTGTATAAAAATTGAAAAGAAAAAAGCCCAACAACGTGGTGGCATACCTTGTAAAGTCTGCGGTGGGTAATTCTGCTAATAATACTTTTGAATAATTGACATAGTGTAGTAAATATACTACACTATAAATATGAAAGAAATTATTTTCTATGAATTGAAAAATGGAAAATGCCCAGTCCAAGACTGGTTAGTATCTTTGGATATGTCTATTCGAGTAAAAATCGTAAAGAGAATTGAAAGAATTTATGATGATAATTTTGGAGATTATAAAATGATTGCTCCAGAGTTATACGAATTAAGATTTACGATTGGAAAAGGCTATAGAATTTATTATACAGTTAGAAATAATATATGTGTTTTGTTGTTAAATGCTGGTGATAAATCAAAACAATCAAAAGATATTGAAATAGCAAAACAATATTTAGAAAATATAAAAGGAGATATAAATGGCTAATTTTAATGATTTTCTACAAGACCAATTAAAAGATGAACAATTTCAAAAAGAATATATGAATGAAAGTCTTTCAGAATATCTTGAAGACGGAAATTTTAACGCATTTTTTAGATCGTTGGAAAATGTTATAAAATCTCGTGATAGCATTTCTGGTTTTTGTAAAAAGGCAGGAATTGATAGAGCCCTACTTTACGATATTTTTGCAGGCAAAAGAGTTCCAAAAGTTGATACTTTAGCAAAAATAATTAAAGAATTAGGCTACACATTAAAAGTTGCGTAGTGATTGATAAAATTTAATTAAAACGGGCGACTCGTAGAGTCGCCCGTTACCGTTTTTAGGGGGATAATGTAATTTTAGTTCTTGTTTATTTTTGGAAAATAAAGATGTATTCGTGTTGGAAAATATTAAATCCTCCAGCCAATGCTCTATATCTCCAAAGGTTTGCAGTTCTTCCTTTTGCTCTTTCGTTACCTTGGATATCTTTAACGATTGTAGCTTTTAGTTTCATACCCAAGTTTTGCATTCTTTCCATACATTTGAAACCTAAAGGTTGAACTTCTGAATTTTTGTAGCTATCTCCTATAATTAATGCTGCAAAACGTCCTTTTTCAAGCATGTCGTAGCCGTTTTTAGCAACTTTTTCAAACAAGTCATAGAATTCTTCTGTTGAAGAACAATTAGACAAGTCTTCTTTTTTATCAGAGAATTTGATAATATCGTCGTATGGTGGGTGAAGAATTAAGAATTGTGCTTTTTCTCTGCCCATAACGTCAAGTCTTGCTTGAACTTTATCCATTGCTTCTTGGCTTGTTGAATCGCCACAGATAATATTAACGTCAGTTACAAGTTGTTTTGGTGTGAATTTTTTACTTACAGAATCAACCAATTCTTGTTTTAATTCAACGCCAATGCAACGTCTGTCCATATTTACTGCTTCAATTCCAGATGTGCCTGAACCAAAGAATAAATCTAGAACGACATCACCTTTTTTTGTATATCTCTCATAGAACTGTTGAGCAAGTTGAGGGATATAGTTTCCGTGATAATCGTTTGAGTGTCCGTGTTCTCTTAATCTTGTCGGGAATTGCCAGAATGTATCTGTTTTTACTTCTGGGTAATCTTTCCAATTTTTTAAGTTAATGTCATTGTAAGCGACTGTTTTAATAGGGTTGGTTTGTACAACCTTTAATTCCGCTTTCTTCTCTTCTACGTGTTTTTGTTTTGTATTTGTTCTCATAATACAATTATTTTAAACTTTGTTTTAAAATAAAAAATCACATGTTTGGAGGAATTTGTGTTAAAATTTCTAGTATGAATGGAAGAATTAAACAACTATCAAAACACCTTATAAACCAGATTGCAGCAGGGGAAGTAATTGAAAGACCTTATTCTGTTGTGAAAGAATTGGTAGAAAATTCTATTGATGCTGGTGCTAAAAAAATCAGTATTGAAATTTCTAATGAGTGTAGAAATATTAGAATTGCAGACAACGGTTCTGGTATTCCCCCAGACGATATTATGCTTGCGTTTTCAAAACACGCAACAAGCAAAATTTCTGATACAGAAGACTTGTATGATATTCATACTCTTGGTTTTAGAGGTGAAGCTTTAGCTAGTATAATTTCTATTTCAAAGGTTACTTGTATTACAAGAACAAAAGATTTTGAAAATGGCACAAAGGTTGAATGTGAAAATAGCGAAGTTAAAACCACTCCGACAGGTTGTGCTATTGGTACGATTATGGAAATTAGGGATTTGTTCTATAATATTCCTGCTCGTTTGAAGTTTTTAAAATCTTCTAAAACTGAATTTTCTTACATTCAAGAACTTATTCAAACGATTGCAATTATTCACCCAGATGTTGCGTTTATGCTTAAAAATGAAGACAAAGTTGCATTAGAAACTAATGGCTTAAATGATGTTCTTTCAACTGTTAAAGAGGTTTACGCAAAAGATGCCGTTAATTATTTGAAAGAGGTTTATAAGACAGACGAAATTTCAAATATAAAAATTTCAGGGTATGTATCAACACCTGATTATACACGTTCTAGCAAAAAAGGTTATTTTACTTACGTTAATTCAAGACCTGTAAAATGTCCTGTTTTGCAAAAAGCTATTGATATGGCTTATAAATATTTGATAGAAAAGAATAAGTATCCGCTTGTGATTTTAAATCTTGAGGTTCCGCCACAAGATGTTGATGTGAATGTTCACCCAACAAAAAAAGAAGTTCGATACAAAAACACAAATCAAATTTTTAGCTTTGTTATGTCTGCTGTGAAAATGGCATTGATGAATACTACAGAAGTTAGAAATGACGATTTTAATGAGGAAAAGGTTGTTGATTTCTTCTCTCAACAACAAGAAGAAGAAAAAAATCCTGATGACGTGTATGTGAGTGATATTCCAAAATATGAGCCAAAAGAAGTTACGTTGAAAACTCCTGATGAGATGAAGGCTCAATATCAATTAAAAATGGATATCCCAAAAGAAAAACCAACTTATATAAAAGAAATTTCTTACTCTCAATATGGGGAAGAAACTTCTTTTGATGAAAATATTATTGGACAATATAAGAAAACATACATTTTGATTGAAAAAGAAGACGGTTTAGAAATCGTTGATCAACATATTGCTGCAGAAAGATATATTTACGAAAAGTTGAAAGCGCAAAAAGACGTTGCTTCTCAAATTCTTTTTGTGTCTGATATTTTAGCTGTTTCTCCTAATGAATATGAACAATTGAAGGAGAATGAAAATAAGTTTGAAAGATATGGTTATGAGATAGCATTTTTAGGAAATAATGAAATAACTTTTAAGAAAATTCCCCAAATGTTGTCTAAGGTTAATCCAAAAGATTTGCTTTCAGATATTTTAGAAAATTTGAAAGGTGATTTGGACGGATTAGAAGAAAAGATTTTGATAACAACCTCTTGTAGAGCTGCGATAAAAGCTGGAGATGAGTTGACAATGTGGCAAATGCAAGATTTGATTAAAAATTGGAGAGGTTGCAAAGAACCATATACTTGCCCACACGGTAGACCAATTTCAAAATTGCTTAAACATAAAGATATTGCAAGTTTCTTTAGTAGAAATAAATAAAAACGTTAATTGTTTTGTAAAAAATACTTGACGTTATTTTTAATAAAAGTTAGAATGGTCTTCGCAAAATTAAGTGAGATTAAAAGTTATGATACCAGTATGTATAAACGGAATTGAATATAGTGTTCCAAAATTAAAAGTTACAAATGATGATATTTCAAAGATTGTCGATACAAGCGATGAATGGATTACTCAAAGAACAGGAATAAAAAGTAGATATATTGCTTCATCTTCTGAAACTGCTTCAACACTTGCTATTGAGGCTTCTAAAAAACTTATTGAAAACAAAAATATTAATCCAGAAACTATAGATATGATAATCTCTGCGACATCTTCACCGGAAAGACATTATCCGACTGTTGCTTGTGAGGTACAATCAGGGATTGGCGCAAAAAATGCAAGTGCATTTGATATTTCGGTGGCTTGTACAGGATATGTGTATGCTTTGCAAATTGCAAGAGCGAATGTTGCAACTGGTTTTGCAAAAAGAGTTTTGGTGATTACTTCTGATACAACTTCAAAATTTGTTGATTGGAAAGATAGAACAACTTGTGTTCTTTTTGGAGATGGTGCGACTGCAACTCTTGTGGAAGAATCGAATGACGGTATTAATGATATTGAAGAAGTGATACTAGGTGCTGACGGAACGAAAAAAGAGTTTATAAGTCTTGATTTGCAAAGAGAAATTTGTCCTTTGGCAGAAAATAACGGTGCTAACGGCGATAATCATTTAAAAATGGCTGGAAAAGACGTTTATAAATACGTTATGCAAGAAATTCCAACATTGATTGAAAAAACATTAGAAAAAGCTAGTATGACATGGGAAGATATTGATTATTTTGTTCCTCATCAAGCAAATTTAAGAATGATAGAGGCTTTGACTGAAAGATTGGGTATTCAAACGGAAAAAGTTCTTACAAATATTGAAGAATTTGGAAACACTTCTGCAACATCAATACCTTGTGTTCTTTCTGATAAGATGAAAAAAGGAGAATTGAAAACTCCTGCTACATTGTTGCTTTGTGCTTTTGGGGCTGGCATGGCATCAGGTACTGCAATCGTAAGATTAAGAAAATAAATTTTTTAACTGTCCCGTGAGTGTCCCACAAGCAAATTCTCAAAATTTTCCAAAAAATAAGCAAGGTCTGAAAGCCTTGCTATATCTGTATTTAAAAAATGAGTCCGGTGGGATTTGAACCCACGACCAAGAGATTAAGAGTCTCCTG
>CAVCIU010000016.1:0-35821 GCA_963602355.1 Methanobacteriaceae archaeon | reverse complement strand
ACAAATTTTGGGAAGATAACGAATTTTTTAAAGCAGATAACAAAAGTGATAAACCTCCATTTTCAATGGTAATTCCACCACCAAACGTTACTGGTGTATTACATATGGGACACGCACTTGATGAAACACTTCAAGATATCCTAACACGTTACCACAGAATGGCTGGTTACGAAGCTCTTTGGATTCCAGGTACAGACCACGCGGGTATCGCAACTCAAGCAGTTGTTGAAAAGAAACTTAGAGCAGAAGGTAAATCACGTTTCGATTTAGGTCGTGAAAAATTCTTAGAAGAAACTTGGAAATGGACTAACGAACACAAATCAGCAATCCTAGACCAATGCAAACGTTTAGGTGTATCTTTCGATAGAACAAGAGAAAGATTTACATTCGACGAAGGTTGTTCAGCAGCTGTTAAAAAAGTTTTCGTTGACCTATACAACAAAGGTTTAATCTACAAAGGCGCATACATCGTAAACTGGTGTCCACGTTGTCAATCAGCTATTTCTGATATTGAAACAGAATACGAAACAGAAAAAGGTCATTTATGGGAAATTTCTTACCCATTAGTAAATGAACAAGGGGCAATCGTTGTTGCAACAACAAGACCAGAAACAATGTTCGGTGATGTTGCAATCGCAGTTCACCCAGATGACCACAAATACAGTGAACTTATTGGTAAAACTGTATACATTCCACTTTCAAGACGTGAAATTCCTATCATTGCTGATGAATACGTTGACAAATCATTCGGTACAGGTGCTGTTAAAATTACTCCAGCACACGACCCTAACGATTACGAAGTAGGTAAACGTCATAACATGAAACCTATTTGGGTTATCGACGAAGAAGGTAAATTGAAAGATTGTCCAGAAGTTCCTGAAAAATATAGAGGAATGGATAGATACGAAGCTAGAGAAGCTATCGTTGGCGATTTACAATACCAAAATTTCTTATTAAGAATTAAAGACCACGAACACAATGTTGGCAAATGTCAACGTTGTAACACAACTATTGAACCATTATTATCAGAACAATGGTTCGTAAAAATGGAACCTCTTGCAAAAGAAGCTATTGCAGCTGTAAAAGACGGTAGAATTAAATTTATCCCAGAACGTTGGGAAAAGAACTACTTAGGCTGGATGGAAAACATTCGTGATTGGTGTATCTCACGTCAATTATGGTGGGGACATCAAATTCCTGCATACTACCACAACGAAACAGGTGAAATGGTTGTAGCAGAACAAAACCCTGATCCTGAACACTACACTCAAGATACAGATTGCCTTGATACTTGGTTCTCATCAGGTTTATGGCCATTCTCTACAATGGGCTTCCCTAACACAGAAACAGACGATTTCAAAAAATTCTATCCAACATCAGTTCTTGTAACTGGTTTTGATATCATCTTCTTCTGGGTAGCAAGAATGATTACAATGGGCTTGGAATTCACAGGAAAAGCACCATTCTCTACAGTTTATATCCACGGTCTTATCAGAGACGAAAAAGGTCAAAAAATGTCTAAATCTAAAGGCAATACAATTGACCCAGTTAAAATCATTGATAAATACGGCTGTGATGCTTTAAGATTTACTCTTACATCACTTTGTACATACGGCGGACAAGATATCAAAATTTCAGACGAAAGATTTGAATACGGAAGAAACTTCGCAAACAAAATCTGGAACGCTTCAAGATTTGTACTTATGAACCTTGATGGTGTTGATAACAACGACATTGATATGAATAACTTAACTCTTGCTGACAAATGGATTTTAAACAAATTAAATGACGTAGCAAAAGACGTTAACGAAAATATCAAAAACTACAGAATCGGTGAAATCGCACACATCTTATACGATTTCTTCTGGAATTCATACTGCGATTGGTATGTAGAAATCGCTAAAATCCAATTACAAAACGAAGAACAAAAATTAAACACTCAAAGAGTTTTAAGATACGTTCTTGATATGTCATTGAGATTACTTCACCCAATCATGCCACACATCACAGAAAAAATCTGGCAATTAATTCCAAAAGAGTCAGAATTCAAAGCAGTTATCAAAGCTACTTATCCAACATACAAAGATGAATTAGCTTTCACAAAAGAAGCTTCTCAAATGGAATTAGTATTTGAAACAATTAAATCATTGAGAAACGTAAGACAAAGCTTCAACATCTCTCCATCTGTTCCAATCAATATTGAAATCAGAGCCGAAGAAGGTGAAAAACCTGTATTTGAAGCAGTTACATCTTACATCAAGAGATTAGCAAGAATTAACGAAATCACATTTGCTGACGCATCAACTGATGTACCTAAAAAATCAGCAGCTTGCGTTGTTTCAAAATCAAGAATTATCATTCCACTTGAAGACTTGATTGACTTGAACGCAGAAATTAAACGTCAAGAAAAGAAACTTGATAAGTTGACTGCAGAAAAGAATTCTCTTCTTGGTAGATTGAACAATGAAAAATTCACTTCTAAAGCTCCAAAAGAAGTTATTGAACAATCAAGAGCTAGAGTTGAAGAAATCACACATCAAGAAGAATCTATTCAAGAACTTATTGACAACTTGAAATAGGTATAAAAACTTAAATAAAGAGGCGACAGCATAGCTGTCGCCTCTTTATTTTTATAAATTATTTAACTAACTCACCTAAAAGTGTATTGTCTTTAACTTCTAATATTTTGACGTTTTGAAGCGAGTTTAAAAGATTTTCATCTGAATTATCTTTAACTATGACTTTAAGATAGTTTTCAGTAACTCCTTTTAAGAAGCCTGTGTGTTTGTCTAAATGCTTTTCAACAAGTATTTGATGAGTTGTACCTACATTTTTATCTAAGAAGGCATTAAATTTAAGTTTAGAGACTTGTTTAATAATGCTTGCACGATATTCTTTAACATTGTCTGATACGTGTCCTTCAAGCTTTTCCGCGATTGTACCTTTTCTTATTGAATAAGGGAAGGTGTGAATTTGAGTTAAACCAGATTTTTTAAGGTTTTCAACTGTGTTAGAAAAATCATCATCAGTTTCACCAACAAAACCTGCAATTATATCACTACCTAAAAATGGTAAATTGAATTTTTTATTAATATCTTCGATTTGTTCTAAATACTTTTCAACAGTATAAAATCTATTCATACGACGAAGAGTATTGTTGTTAGCAGATTGCAAAGATAAATGAAAATGAGGACAGAACTTTTTAGAATGTGATAAAAAGTCTAATACGTCATCTGTTATTTCAAGAGGGTTAAGAGAACCCATTCTGATTCTGTTTATTGCAGATTTTTCTTCAAGTAACACTAATAAATCTAAGAAGGTTTTATCAATGTCTTTTCCCCATTGACCTATATGAATACCTGTTAGGATAATTTCCTTGAAATCATGTACGGCAAGAGTGTCTATTTGCTTTAGAATAAAATCTTCTGAAGCACTACGACTTTTGCCACGAGCAAAAGGAATAATGCAATATGAGCAACGATTATCACAACCGTCTTGAATTTTTACACAAGCTCTTGTTTTTGTTGTATCAAGAAGAAGAGTGTCGTTAAATTTTGACTGTTCCATAATATTTTGAACAGCAAACTTTGTATCAGATAATAAGTATTCTGCCAGTTTAAGCTTTTCGTCATTACCGATTACAAAATCGATATAGTCCTTTTCTAAAAGTTCTTCTTTTTCCACTTGAGCAACACAACCTGTTAAAACAGTTTTAATATTACTGTTCAAATGTTTTGCATTTCTAAGAATGTAAAAAGTTTCGTTATCTGCTTTATGTGTAACAGTGCATGAGTTTAGGATAAAATAATCAGCTTCATCAAGAGCATCTACTTTTTCAAACCCAGCATTAAGAAGAGATTCCTCAATGATAGAACCTTCGTACTGATTTGATTTGCAACCCATAGATTTTAAGAAAAATTTGCTCATAGAATAATAATAACATAAAGGAATTTTAAATATTATAAAAAATATAGTTGACAATAAAATTCTTTTTAGGTATATTAATTATACAAATGCTTTGGGCGTTTAGCTCAGTTGGTAGAGCGCTTCCCTTACAAGGAAGATGTCGGGAGTTCGAGCCTCTCAACGCCCACCATTTAAAAAGAACCACTTCGGTGGTTCTTTTTTTTGCATTGTTCGGCTACACCTCAGCACACAAACTTGAAAATCTATCACTACGTTCTGATTTTACTACGTTTGCTTTGCATGCTTTAGTCGTATTGCTCGTAAACTCGCAAACGACTAAAGCATCAACACCCACCATAAAAGACTAGGTAACAAAAGTTATCTGGTCTTTTATTTTGTGTTTTGAAATGCGAGAACTCCCACCGAGCAGAACTTATGTACAAATAGAGCGGGCTAGAATTTTATTCTAGCCCGCTCTATTAATTTATTTAATCAAAGTCTTAGTGTTACCTACTACCTTTTAAAGTATTTTTTCCTACCTTATTTTATTGTCCTACCGATTAATAAGCATGGAAGCTTTTTGTAACTTTAAAACCTTTTTCCTTCTTCACTACACTTTGTTTTGTTTGATTCTTCATTTCATTGATATGATCTTCTTCTGCTGCGAAACCTTTTGGTGAAAATCTTTTTTCGAATCTTGTGTTAATACCACTACCAAATCTTCTTTTGTTGTGTTCATCATTATATTCAAATGAATTTTGGTTTTCGTTTCTTTGGTCTACATTTTGATCAAGACCTTTGCTTGGATTAACAACTTCCCTTGTTGGGTTTTCCTCTGGTAATGTTGTTGGCTTATCTACATTAACAGGTTTATCTTTTTTAGTTTCCGGTAATGTAGTCGGTTTATCAACATTTACTGGTCTATCTTTTTTAGTTTCCGGCAATGTTGTTGGTTTGTCAACATTAATTGGTCTATCCGGATTTGTTATTGGTAATGTTGTTGGTTTATCAACATTAACCGGTTTATCCTTACTTGTATCAGGCAATGTAGTTGGTTTATCTACATTGATTGGTCTTTCCGGATTTGTTATTGGTAATGTTGTAGGTTTGTCAACATTTACTGGTTTATCTTTCTTTGTTTCTGGTAATGTTGTTGGCTTATCAACTACAACTGGTCTTTCTGGGTTTGTAATTGGTAAGATTGTTGCTTTATCTTCAAATTTCTTATCAAATTTACCACCGATAAATGATTTATAAACCTTCGTTTCTGTTGTTGCAATTCTGTTTGGATTATAATCACCTACTACCATTGAATTGATTAAATCTGAACCTACGTAAATATTTTCTGTTGTTAAGTTACCACCTACTATTGTATTTATAATTAATGAATTTTTTGAGTTTGCTATGTTTACGTTTCCTTTGATAACTGAAAGTTTTGTTCCGTTTCCGTAATCGCTACCGTAATCATTAATTATGTCTGTAAAGTAACTTTCGTTATATTTTGTATTATCGTAATCTGTTACTGAAGTTTTGTCAGTTAGGTTTGGAATGTATTGATTACCAGCTTCTTTTGAGTTTGCAATAACTACGTTTCTTGCTCTTGTGATATTTAAGTTACCACCGATATTTACTCCAGCAAGTTTAACATCTTGTCTTGTATCGATATTAACATCTTTGCCGATTGCTGTTTCTAAAGAACCGTTTTCGATTAATGTATCTTTCAAGTTGATGTTATTTTTATTTGATTTAAGTCTTGAATTTTTGATTACTAAGTTTTCAACTGTTTCGTTTTCTGCGTAAGAATTATTTGTTACATAATCAACTGTTACGTCAGAACCGTTTTCTAAAGTTGCACCTTTCAAGAAACCTTTTCTACCTGTAACTTTAGTTTTGTTTAAAGTTGAATCTTGCATTTTTAAATCTTTATCAGCTGATACTGTTGAGTTAGCAACTTTTGCGCCAGAGATAATAATATCATTTGATGCAACTAAGTTTGATTTATTGATATTTGCATTACCTGCGTAAATATTTCTACCTGCGTTCATTTGAGTATTTGAAACTTTTGAATTGTTAGCAGAAATATTGTTATCTGCAACCATCAATGAATCTGAAATATTCATATCATTTGCTTCAATATCTTTTGCTGAAATTGTAGAATTTTTGATTGAGAATGATTTACGAGAATCAGTTCTTGAGAACTTAACATTGTTTGTTGCTTGTAAGTTACCGTCAACTAAATCTGTATCTGTAAATGTAATATCAGCAGCAGCTGCTCTGATTGTTTTGAATTGGCTGTTTCTTACGTCAGCTTTGTTTGTAGCTTTGATTTCAGAAACCTTATTACCTGTTGCAATAACATTTTGTACTTTTACATTGTTACCGATAAAATCGAAGTTATCAATTGTTGAATTGTACATTGCGATTGTAGCACCAGTTGCTCTAACTGTATTTGAAGAAGTAACATTGTCTAATGTAATTGAACCTGCGTCAGTTGTTGTAGCTGATGCAATAGCTTCACCAAGTACAGTTGAAGTTGATGTTGTTGGATCTACATCGTCTACATTGAAGTGTCCTTTAGTTGCAACACCAGACCAACTTCTTTCGTCAACGATAAATTCGTCAGCTTCTCTTGAAATAATATCTGTTTTAACATCTTCTCTTACGTAAGAAGTTAATTTTGTACCTTCTGAAGTTAAATTCAAAGCACCATTGAATGTTGAATTTGAAATATTGATATTTGAACCTTTAACATCTACATTATCTAGTGCTTTAACGTTTGATAATGTAACGTTGCCTCTACCAGCTAAAACATCGTGAGTGTTTCTTGTAGTAGTTGTAGTTGTTTCAGTTTTAGCGAAAACTTCACCGTTAGCAACTCTGTGAGGAATACCACCGGTAAAGAAACATTTTACTCTATCCCAGAAATTTGCCCAGTTTGAAATGTTATCATAATCAAAAATTTCTTCTGATGTTGAATTTGAAGCAAGAATTTCTGTTTTTTCATTTTTAATTACGTTTCTATCCATAGCTTCGATTACAGTTTTACCACCTAATTCAGTATTTTTAACTGCAATGTCGCCTCTTGAAACGATAGAAATTTTACCTGTATTTTTATCTTTAACTGCGATAATAGAATCTTTTACACTAATATGACCGTTATCAATCATATTATTTTTATTAATAAGTGTATTGAAATTAGAAGAATTTTTTGTATCGTTAATAGCATAGAATGTAACACCATCAGCTGTTACAAGTCTTGTATCTTTAGCAACGATGTTAGCTTCTGTAATATCAATGTTGTTAGAAACGATGTTTAAGTCGTTAGCGATATTAAATCTAACTTGTTTAGTTGCAATATTGCCACCTTCAATTCTGATTGAAGCATTATTATTGCCACCATATAAGTACATTTTATCACCATCAAGAGCAACTTGGTGAGTTGTTAATGTTAAAGCATTTGCATTAACCCAAGAACCGTTTTCAAAAAGAATACCGTTAGGGTTAGAAATAATAACTCTACCTTTTTCAGCATTGATTGAACCAGCGAATTTTGAAATACCAACACCAACAACATTATTTAATGAAGTTTGACCATCTTTCATAATGTAATTTAAGCTTTGATTTTTACCTACGTTTAAGTCATTCCAGTTCAAAACACTGTTTGTTTCTGTATTTGTAATAAATGCATTGTTATAATCTGTTTCAATAGTAGCACCAGTAACGTCTCTTAAATCAGCACCGTATTGACCGCCAACTTTATCTAAGACTTTACCTGAAGTTACCATATCCATTGCCATAACTGGAGCTGTAAAATCAACTGCAGCAAGGGCTAATATTAACAAAGCAATAGCTTTATGGGCTTTTAATCCTTTATGTCTCATAAGTTATTTCTTTTCCTTCTTCTTTTACTTAAAATTTATATATAAAAATATTTGTTTAATCCAAATCTGTATATATATAACTATACTACAAATTTATAAAAAGTCCACACATCAAATAATTGATTTTTTAAATTGTAATCGTTACAATTTTTAACTCTTATATAAAAGATTATATTTATTCATGTTAAAATTTTCCTTGAGAGGAAGTTTGAATAAAAATGAAAGTTAAAACCTTAATACAAGGGGCTCTTTGTGTGTTGTTGACTACTGCATCTGCACCTGTAATGGCAGATCCTATACTAAACCCATCAGACCCCGCAATTATTAACAGAGAAAACCAATTACAATTAAAAGATTCTTTTCTTGAAGAAAACGTAATTCAACCAGTAGAAGATGCTACTCGTTTAAAAGATATGCTTGATAAGCAAAAGAAAGACGACAAAGACATTCAACACGATGGACATCTTATTCACAACCCCAAGTTTTTATTAAATAAAGTTTATTTCAGAGGAAATACTAAAATTTCTAGCGCAAAATTAGAAAAATTAGCACAAGATTTAGTAGGTAAAGAAATTTACCTAGAAGACGTAATGGACTTAACAATAAAAGTTAGCCGTTACTATCAAAGCAAAGGCTACATAACTTCTTACGCATATTTACCAGAACAAGAAGTTACAGACGGAACAGTTGTAATCGCAATCAAAGAAAGTAAAGTTGTATCAAAAGAAGTTGAAGGCAACAAATGGGAAAGAGATTGGTTTTTCAAAAATGTTGCAATGTATAATTCAGGTTTAAGAGAAGGTAATGTTTTCAATGCAAGAGACCTTCAAGGTGCAATGAAAAACATCAATGACACGTCTTATATGAAAGCTGCAGCTCAAATTACAAAAACAGAAGACCACGACACAGAAATAAAATTACACGTACAAGACAGATTTCCCATTGGTTTAAACCTTGCGTGGGACGATTACGGTCGTAATTACACAGGTCGTCAAAGATTTACAAGTGTTTTAAGCTACGACAACCTTTTAGGTATCGGTGATAAAATCTACGGTGGTGCAGTTCTTTCATCAGGTTCAACTGGTGCACTTGCAGGATATCAAATTCCTATCAGCAAATACGGAACAAGATTAGCATTTGATTATTCGTATTCAAACGTTAAACTTGGAGGTCCATATAAAAGCTTAGGCATCAATGGTAACGCAGAAACTTATTCATTAAAAATCATTCAACCTCTTAAAAATACTGCAACTCAAGATATCGCAGCATTTGTGTCTTTTGATGCAGTTAATTCAGTGTCATCAAGTACATTATTTAGGGAAAATTTATCAGATTACAGCTTAAGAATTTTAAGATTAGGCATGAACAGTATGTTTGATGATTCTTACGGTAGAACAATCGCAAACATCGGTGTAGACTTAGGTACAAATGCACTAGGTGCAACTGAAAATATCAAAAACGCACAACAAAGCTCTTTTTATAAAATTGTAGCAAGCCTTGCAAGAGTTCAAAGATTACCTAAAAAATGTTTAGCAATCTTTAGAATTAACGGTCAATATTCACCGCAAGCTTTATATTCTGCTGAACAAATGTTCTTAGGTGGTACATATTCAATCAGAGGTTATCAACCTAGTGAAATCTTAGGTGATTATGGTGTAGCAGGTTCTCTAGAGTTAAGAACTCCAATTCCAGGGTTAGAAAAAATTCTACCAGATAAAATTAAACATTGGTCAGATAAAGTTAAACTTGCAGTCTTCTATGATTGGGGTTACGTAAAAGAAAACGGTGAGCTTTATGGGTATCCTTCAAACTTCTTACACTCTGTAGGTTTTGGTACTTGTATAAATTTAACTCATGCTCTTTATCTTCAAGCTGGTTTAGGTATTCCTTTAGGTGCCAAATACTATAAAGAAGAAGGCGGTCGTTTTTATTTCTCAATTAACTCTGACATAGATAAGATATTATTAAAACCAAAAGAAAGATTATAATATATTTTAAAGGGGCGAAGCCGTAGGCTTCGCCCCTGAATTTAGAGAGCGAAATGCTTTGCGTTTTGCTCTGTCTTAAATTAATAACAAAAAAGAGGTTTGCCAAATGGCAAACCTCTTTTTTAAATCTCTTTATATTTCCTATAAGCTGAATTGACTTTTGTAGAAACTGTTTGAAGCGATTGCTTGAGTGATTTTGTTATTGTTTGGAGTAGATAATCTGTAATTGTCAGCCAATCTCATTTCTCTTTGAACCAATTTGTCATTTGTATTTGTTACTCTATCTGCAACCTTCAACCAAGTCTCAGCCTCTGTAGTTGTTGCTCTAACTTCTTCTTCCAAAGTTGCTTTAGGTAGAACATGAACACTTTCGTGTGCAATCAAACAAGCCACTGCTTCTTTTGGTGAATTTTTAAATCTTTCATTTATCAAGATGTAGTTTTCGCCGTTTTCATCAGTTGAAGCAACTGCATAGTGATTAGAATAAGAATAATCGATACTTGATAAATCGTAGAACATAATTTTGATTTTATTTTTATCTAATCTTGCAAAAACATCATTAGAACCAATGTTTTCTAATACTTCTAATGCAGCTTTAACTTTGTAGTCATTAGAGTATTTAGAGAAATCAGCCGCTTGAGCTTGGCTAACTCCGAAACATAATATGAATGTTAATACTAATAATAGTTTTTTCATTTTAATTTACGATACCCTGTCTATCCTAATCTTATGTACATGTATTCGGCAGAGCATTTTCAGAACTTGAGTAAATTTGAGCCTTTGTAAACAAACTGTTACAAAAAAAATAAAAAGAGGTGCTTTGGAAATAAAATTCAAAACACCTCTAATCCAGAAAAGACAATTAATTAGTTATTTTTATTAAATGGAATTGAAAAGATTAAAGCTAGTAAACAAGTTACAGCGCCGACTAAATACGAGATTTTAAAAGCTAACAGATTATTAAAAGAAAATACTGAAAAGATAGCTTCAAAAACAACGACACCGAATAACATTCCCAAACGTCCTGTCATTCTGTGTATACCCGCTATCATACCGGCATTACTAGTCTTTGCCATAGACATTACAAGATTATTATTTGATGTAATAAAGAAGGAAAAGCTTACACCGCAAAGAATTAAAAACAATGCGACTTGTAAAATGCCCGAATTATCTGAACAAATTATAAAGTATAAAATATTCAATACAGAAATAAGCATTGAAAAGATACATAATTTATAAGGTTCTATCTTAGACGACAATTTACCTGAAATAAGACTCGTAATCAAATAGCTAATTGAATACAAAACGAACACGCAACCAACACTAGTAACGTTCAAATGCAAAATTTCATACAAATAAAATGGCATTAAAAAGTTTGTCCCTGCAAGGAATGCAGAAAGCAAAAACATCGCTATATTTGCAAAATCGAAGGACAAGTTTTTAAAAACTTTTATATCAATAAGTGCAAACTTATAAGTTCCCATTCTTATCCAGAACAACCCTGTAAAAATTAAAGCTGATACCAATACAAACATCATAAAGTTTGATTTAATTGATATCAAATGTAATTTGTTTATAAACAAAGTCAAGAACAATGCTGAAAAGAAGCTAAAGCAAGCACCGACGAAATCAAAAGGTTTTTTACTAGTAAAATCTCTAAAATCGTTTGGTAAAATTTTTAACAAATAAAATATAGCCAAAATTCCGACAGGCAAGTTAACAAAAAATATCCAGCGCCAATTTAATACACCAGTAATCAAACCTCCAACAGGTGCCCCGAGAGTTATACCCAAAGCTGCAGCAGAAGCCAATATACCAAAAGCCATACCTCTATTTTCTTTTGCAATATATTTTGTAATCATTGCTTGCGGTAATGCGTACAAAATACTCGCCCCTACTCCCTGCATAAAACGAGAAGCAATTAACATCATCAATGAATTAGACAAACCACAAAGAATTGAACTTACGGTAAATATTCCAAAACCTAAAACAAACAATCTCTTTAAGCCAATCTTATCACCGAGTTTACCAAAAACTAAAAGCAATGAGACAACCATTAAATTGTACGAAAGAACAATCCAAGATATTCCGCTTGTATTTGTACTAAAATTTTCGGCAATGACAGGCAAAGAAACATTTACAATATACGTATCCAAATTCACCATAAATGATGCCATTGAAATTATATACATCAAAATTAAATATTTATGTTTGTCGTTTATAATATTTGTCATCTTATGCAACTTCCTTACAATCCTCAGCTAAAAACCCAATCTTATCGGCATTTCTACCTACTGACCAATAATCAACATCATTACACATACACGCAATATTAATAATAGAATCCATATTTGGAGTTTTAATTCCCAATTTCTTTGCCAATGTTGAAATTGGAACTAAGCTATAAGGAACATCTTCTGAAACATATCTGTGTTGCATATTTGCAGGAGAATGCTGAATTTTATACGCATCAATTCCCATAATAACATCGTACATATTTTTGTAATTTAAACTGTACAATGTATTCATAATTTCTGTAACTGTCATCGGGTTGTTATAAAAATGTTTAGCAACCTCAACTCTTTCTGCATCAACCTTTTCGATAACTCTTGCAACAGAAGGAGTTATATCAAAATGAGAATTTTTATAAGAACCAAACTGCTCAATTCTACTCATATTTAACAAAGTTGTTATTGTATGCAAAGTAGAGCTTGGGTTGTTAAAACTTGTTTGCCAAACATTTTGCGCCTGAACAAATTGAGGATAAATTCTATTTAAAATGCTTAAAGCCTTCTTTGTATCAGCATCAGTTATCGCAGAAAACATTACTCTATCTTTTATGCTCTTAATCAAGACTTTTGCAGGAGCAGTAATTTTTGTTGTGTAAATAAAAGACGAAGTTTCACCTACAATAAAATCTTTTTCTCTGCTATTAGTTTTTAAATAGTTATAGAAATTCAATGCTGAAAAACCACCGCAAGGATATACAACCAATTGACCTTTTTTACCGTATTTACAAATACACTCGTTATAATAATCTTGCGCAAATGCCGGAACATTTACAAAAATAATTTCTGCAAATTCAATAGCTGATTTAACATCATCACAAACATAATTGGTCTCAGTCGTAACAGTACCTTTACCTAAACAAGTAACACCTTCAACCGTAATATTCCCAATCGTTTTTAAAAATTTCAAATTTAAAGAATGATTTTCAACCGCTGATAATTTTACCTCATGACCCATTAATTTCAAATCAGCAGACATAGCAAGTCCGCCATGACCAGCGCCTAACACCGCTATCTTCATAGTTAATACCCTCTTTCTCTTATATATAATTGTTATTTAATTTTTCTTAGTTTATCAATTACTTTTTCTGTATAGCCAGAAGCAATTTCACCTACCTTATCTGATGCAACTTGATATAACACACCAGAAATAATAAGTTTTGATATATCAACAGCCTTCTTCGCTTTTTCACTATTTAACTTGAAAACTTTTGATACACAATCAGGAACAGCATTAGAGATTTTATTTAAAACTTTTTCTCCCTTTTCGCTTTCCATACATTTTTCTAAACCCTTAGAAACAGCAAAACCAGCTAAGAAAGATGAACCATTTCTAAACTTGTCTTTATCTTTTCTAAGATTAACTAACCCCATTGCAAGTTCAATGTTATCACTGTTTCTATCCGCAAAATCCCATGCCTTATTAACAGATTTTTTCACGTACGAATCTTGTTTAGGATTATATTTATCAGAAACAGGTTTTACAGCCTTTAAAATACGAGTCGTCTCAATCAAAGCTTCAGGTAATTTCGTCCAATTACCCTTTAAGACTTCTCGTCCATCATTATATAAAGATACCGCTTCTGATACTGCGTTACACATTATACCTACACCTTTTGTTAGTTACAACTAACATTGTAAGGTATGACTAACATATTGTCAATACCAACACTACATGTATATTAACAATTTTTACAACGAAAAATTGCCATGTTTTACGGAGAAGTTAACATAATTTTTTCAGAGGCGAAGCCTTCGGCTTCGCCTCTGAACCAAGAGGGCGAAACGCATTGCGTTTCGCCCTCTTTTAAAATATTACAAAATTTCTTGTATATCGTACCTTGAAGCTATTCCGACAATCTTTTTATTTTCGTCAATCACGACAGCTTTATCACAATTATTTGAATGTAATCTAAAATATAGTGTATACAAGTTCAAATCTTTATCAACGGTAATAATATTTGTTTCCATAATATCTTTTACAAAAAGTTTTTTATCCCCGCAATTAATCAATACATCTTCAATGTCTGATTTAATAATTGCACCGATTAAACTATTTGAATTATCAACGACAGGACAAAAACTATGATGTTGATTAGTCATTTCTGCTAAGGCTTCTTTTATTGGTAAATCCTGATTAATTATTTCAACATCAGTTTTCATAATATCTGAAACTTTTTTGTTTTCCAAAATCTTTGCATCAGTAGAATTTTTTACCTGATTAACAATAAGCTCTGAGTAAATAGGTTTATGTTTAAGTTTTTCCGCAACTAAATCCGCAATCGCACAAGCTAACATAATATGCAAAATAAAATTATACCCACCAGTCATCTCAAAAACCATAACAGTTGCAGTAATTGGAGTTCTTGCAACAGCAGATAAAAATGCAGCCATACCAATTAAAGATAGAGCTACTAGATTAACCTCAATACCGACATAGTTAGAAAACACGCCTACTATATAGCCCAAATATGCGCCAAGCATTAACATTGGTAAAAATATTCCACCAACCGCGCCTGAACCAAAACAGAAAGGTGTTACGAAAAATTTTGCTATAAATATTAATGAGACTAGAATTATTGGTAATTTGTATTGCAATAAAACATCTACACTTCCATTGCCACTACACAAAACCAATGGCAAAAACAAACCCACTAAACCAACTGCAAAACCCGCAATCATTGGTTTAAAATAAGGTTTGATTTTTATTTTTAAAAATAAATTATTATTAAAATGAATTAATTTTGAAAATAAAACACCTAACAATCCTGCAATAACACCCAATGCAAGGCATACAAAAATATTTAGGGAAGTATTTTTATCTAAAACAGGAATTAAAAAAGATGTATTATTTCCAAGAATATATCTTGAAAGGCTTGATGCAACAACAGTTGAAATCAAGACAGGAAAAAGAATTGAAGAATTAAACTTTTGCATTAATTCTTCAAGCACAAAAATAGTTCCAGCAATCGGGGCATTAAAAGTTGCAGCAATAGCGCTACCTGCACCAGCAGAAATCAATTTGTCCTTATCTGAGCCACTCAATCGAAAAAGTTTACCAATCAAAGCACCACTTCCAGCACCTAATTGAACACTTGGACCTTCTCTACCCAAAGACATACCAGTACCAATTGAAGCAATACCTCCAAAAAATTTAACAAAAATACTTCTAACTCTTGTTAAATTACCTAAATGTAATAAAGAAGCTTTCACATAAGGAATACCACTACCTTTAGCTTCAGGTGCGAATTTATAGACCAAATATCCAGAAATCAAACCACCTAAAGCAGAAATAACTGGAAACAAAAACCAAAGATTTTTTGTTAATTTTTGAATATATTCAAATAAATTTGTAATAGAGATTTTGAATAAAACGACAAGCAACCCAGAGATTAAACCAACAAGAATTGCTTGTACGATTATTTTGCTTTTAAAAAATGATTTAAAAATATTTTCAAAATTAAAATGTATACCTTTCATAGTTTTAATTATACAACAACAAACGAAAACAAATAAAAAAAAGCTCATTCACTGAGGAAGAATGAGCATCGGAGAGTTTATACTCCTTACAGAATAGTCGCATATCATTTAAAATTATTTAGTAATCGTTTTCTATATTTGTATTATAATTTTTTATAACGTCAATAATGGACGTATAAAATAATAAATTTTTAAAAGAGGTAAAACGTGGAAGATAAGCCTAGATATTCAAGAGTTTCAGACATAATAGATTTAGCAACCTTTATGGCATCAAAAATTCAAGGTATTACAATAAACGATATTATCGAAAGATACCACGTATCAAGAAGAACAGCCGAAAGAATGCGTGATAGTTTGTTGAATATCTTTCCACAAATTATTGAAATCGAAACAGATGAAAAACATAAACACTGGGGCTTTTCAGATTATTCAATAAAAGAATTAATTCATTTCAGTTCAAATGAGATAGCAAATCTTGAACAATTAAAAAGAAGAACTACGAATAAAGAAACTCAAGAGCACTTAGAAAAAACTATTGCGAAATTAAAGACATTGAGCACAAAACATCTAAATTCTTTAGAAAACAATGTTGAAATGATTATGCAATCAGAAGGTTATGCGCTACGTCAAATGCCTCAATACAAGATTTCAAACGAGACTCTAATAACAATTAGAGAAGCGATTAAAAACTCAAAAGTTGTAAAAGGGACTTATCACAGCAAAGAACGTTTTATTGAGCCTTTAGGTTTGATTTACGGCGAAAAAATATATCTTGTCGCAAGAGAAAAAGCAAAAGGCAATGATATTTATAATTACTTATTGCACAAATTTAGCGACTTATCTTTAACAGATAAAACTTTTGACAGAAAGGATTTTAACCTAGAAGAATACAACAAACAGTCTTTTGGAGTTTATCACGGAGAAATTTTAAAGGTAAAACTCTTATTTGATAAGGAGATTGCCGAAGAAGTTTTGAATTATAATTTTCACCCAACGCAAAAGGTTAAACAAAACGAAGACGGCACAGTTACAGTAAGATTTTGCGCAAGTGGTGATTTGTCAATAATGTGGCATATCTTTAAGTGGGGAACTTCTGTTAAAATCTTGGCTCCAGCTAGTCTAAAGAAAGAATACACAAAAATGTTAAAAGACATTTTAGATAAAAATTCTAAAAAATAAATTATTTATCTTTGTCTAAATTCATAGAAATCTTGAAAATATTTCTACCGTGCGCATATTCGTAAGAAACATTGTCCATAGAGTTTTTAACCATATGGATACCTAGACCTCCGATTGGTCTTTCTTCAACACTCAACGTAATATCAGGTTCTGGGTGTTTAAGAGGGTTAAATCTCTTACCAGAATCGACAAAGGCAATTTCAATTTCGTCATCTGTATTTGTAATGCTGATTTCTACATTACCGACCTCATCGTCTGGATAAGCATAGCTTGAAATATTTGCAAATACTTCTTCTGCAGAAATCATCATTCTTGCACGTTTTGACTCATCAAGGTTCAAATTATCACAAATATGTTCAACCCTGTGTAATAATTCGCTCAAAGATGTAACAGAAGCAGGAAGTTTGAAGTTTTTAACACCAAAGTATTCAATAGCTAACATCGTAATATCGTCTGGTTGTTCGTGTTCTGCATCTTTTGTATATTCGTGAATATCTGTACTCAAATTATTCAAAATATCAAAAATAGATTTATCTTTGTTTTCATTCAAGCTGTTTCTCAAATTAGCCTCACCAAACATTTTGCCGTCTTTATCGGTAGATTCAGTGATACCATCAGTGTATAAGAAGATTTTTTCATTTGCCTGTAGATGAATTTCTTCTTCTTCGTATTCAATATCTGGTAAACCACCAACGACAAAGTTTTGTTTTGTACCTAACAATTCAAAATTGCCGTCAGCTCGCTTGATGAATGGGTGAGTATGACCGGCATTAACAAATTTAACTTTACCAGTAGACAATTCCATTACGCAAAGAACAACTGTTACAAACAAGCCTTGGTCATTATCTTGGCATAATTCTTTGTTTACTTTGTCAAATAATTCAGGAAGTGGAACATCTGTTTTTGCAATATTTTTGATAATTGTTTTTGCCTTCATCATAAACAACGCAGCAGGAATACCTTTACCAGAAACATCGGCAATCAAAAATGCTAACTTATCTTCATTGATAAGATAGAAATCGTAGAAATCACCGCCAACTTTCTTTGCTGCGTCCATTGTTGCATAGATATCAAATTCTTTGTGATATGGAAATGCTGGGAAACGATTTGGCATTGTAGTTGTTTGGATTGCCTTTGCAACCTTTAACTCAAACTCTGCTTGTTTCTTTTCTTTTTTATAACCGTCAAGCGCTTGAATATATTTTTTAATATCTTCAACAGCTTTGTTTAAAGTTTGAGAAAGAATAGCGAATTCTGTAGGTTTTGTAATATCTGATTTAACATCAAGATTACCACGTCCCATTTTCTTTGCCATATCAACAAGACAGTCAATTGGATTGTTGATGTTTTGTTGCAAGAAAATGTATAAAACAGTGTAAACTCCAACATACAAAGTTAATAAGCATAAAATAATCATCAAGATTTTTAAACGCAAAATCTTGAATAATTCAGAAGTTGGAACATTTACGATAAATACCATACCGTTTTCAAAGTCTTTGATAAACGTAACGTATTTTTTATGATTGTAATGAACTACTGTTTTTTCTTTTAAATCTTTTTTGTACCATTCAATGTCAGTTAAGGGCTTACCGATAAACTCAACATTTTCGATATCAGAATCTTCATAGTATAAAATAAAATTATCTTTTTTATCCGCAAAAAGGATTATGGCATGTTTTGGAGTTTTGCAAGATTGAAGCTTGTCAATGATTGAATCCATATCCCAATCAATTGTTGCAAGACCGATAAGTTTACCTCTTTTGTCATAAATACCTTTACCGATAGTAGTCATTAACCTATCAGTAAGATTTGAATCAACATACGGCACAACCCAACCAATAGAATCTTTTTCTTCTAATTTTGGTAAAAGTGATTTGTACCAACTTTCGTTTAGGTAATTATAATTCATTTTATTCATATAAGAGTTTTTATAAAGGCTATCGTTTTTATAGAAAACTCCTAATTTTTCTTGAGAAGAATGAACAGCATAAGGCTTGAACCAAATACCGCCAGAATTAATTTCATCATTTTCTAAAATAGTCTTGTTGTTTTCAAAGATTGATTGCACGTAGAAGTTCAATCTATTCACATCACCTTTGTATTCTGCAAAAATTGTACCGCCAGAAGCAAGTTCTGAAACAATAACTTTTAAATCATAAATAACCTTTTCGATATCATAGGTAAAAATATCTACACGCAAATCGTAGGCTTCAATCTTAACCTGTTTACCATTTTCGTATGCAGAAAAAGCCACCGCAAATGTTACGATAGATAGAAGAGAAAGCAGTAATGAAATTATACAAAGGATTTTAAATCTAAGAGTTTTAAACATTTTCTATAGTAAGTATTTTGCTAAAACCTGTCATATTAAATACGTCCATAACAGCTTGATTAGCATTAACAACTTTCATTGTACCTTGTGAAATCATTCTTTTTTGAATTTCTAAAATAGCTCTTAAACCTAAACTTGAAATATATTCAACATTAGAAAAATCAAGAATTAAGTTTTCAATATTATCAAGTGAATCATTAACTTGTTCACCAAATTCCATAGCAGTATTTGTATCAATTCTGCCATCAACACTTATGACAATAGTTGTGCCTTTTTTAGTTTTTGTAAGATTCATTAAATCATACTCCAATTAGAACTTTCTCTTAAAATATTATAGCATATTGCAAATATTAAAACAACCTTACAAAAGGTTTATGGAATAATTTTTTGAGATATAATTAGTTGAGGAAAATGGAGGACATGAAAAATGATTAACGAAAAAATGGAAAAAGCATTCAATGACCAAATCAATAAAGAATTGTATTCAGAATATTTGTATTTAGCTATGAAAGCAAAATTTGCAGAAATGAACTTGCAAGGTTTTGTAACATGGTTTGACGTACAAGTACAAGAAGAACACGCACATGCTATGGGTATGTATGATTACTTGAACGAAAGAGGCGGTAAAATTGAATTGTTGGCAATCGATAAACCAGAAATCAAAGGTTCAACACCTCTTGAAATTTTTGAACAAGTTCTTGAACACGAAGAATACGTAACATCAAGAATTAATGCACTTATGGACGTAGCAGAAGAAGTTAAAGATAGAGCTGCATTGTCATTCTTGGATTGGTACTTGAAAGAACAGGTTGAAGAAGAATCAAATGTTGGCGGTGTTTTGGCAACATTGAAATTAATCGGCGAAGATAAAAAAGCTTTATTGTTGTTAGATAAAGACTTAGGTGCAAGAACATTCGTTGCTCCAGTTATTGGATAGAACAATATAAAGTATTTCCCTCTCCCAGTTTTGGGAGAGGGAAATACTTTATATTGTCATGCCGAACTAGTTTCGGCATCTTGACGGTTCTTGCAAGTTCCGTCAATCTTTCCTAGAACAAGTTGAAGTTTTTAGGTTCATAGATTGCATAAGAACCTTTAAGACTTGTGCCACCGAAATCGATGTTATATTCTTTTATAGTAGCACCGTACTCTTCACGAGCTTTTGCTAGAATTTCATCAATCTTTTCATAATATGGTTTCAATACTTTACCAATATTTTCAGCCATTTTATCAAGTTCAGCAATTCTATCACTAGTTGCAGATTCTCTTTGAGAAGCTATTTCTCTAAGTTGCATTTCTAGCGGTCTTACTTGTTCTTTAAGAAGATTCAATTGAGTTCTATCTTCAGATGATAAAGAGTTGTTTAATTTTTGATTATTTTTGTACTCAATTGTAGCTAGGATTTCTTCAGCATCTTTCTTAGCCTTTTCAATTTCATAACTCAAAATATTACGTTGAGTATTGAATTCAGATTCAGAGATTAAACCACTGTTGTATTTGTTTACTAAATCTGTGTATTCAGATTTTATTTGATTAGCAGTAGTTTGTGAGTAGCTAAGACCTGATTCAAGTTGACTGAATGAGAATGCAGCCATATTTTTAGCAGTTTCTTGAAGCTTGTTGTATGCATCTTTAACATCACTAGAAACATCAATGAATACAGTATTTATATCACCAACTGGAGCTTCTTCAGCCGGAGTAGTTGTAGTTTCTTCAACTTTGCCAGCATTGTCGAATAAATATTGACGTCTTTCTTGCAATGGTGTTGTTTGAGAATCAAGTTCAGCATATTTAGCTCTTAATTCTTCATCTTTAGCTTCAAGTTCATCGAATGCTTTATTGTATTCATCAGCAGTGATTTCGCCGTTTTGATATTGTTCATTAAGACTTGTAGCTTGTTGCATTAAGTCTTGAATTTGCAACATGATTTCGTATTGTTTTTCACCAATTGCAACTAAATCATTGTTAATTTGTTCTAACTCTGCTTGTTGCTCTGGAGTCATTTTATCAATAACAGCTTGTTCTGCTTTGTATTGTTTCGCAGTTTCAATTATAGCAATTTCTTGTTGGTCGTGATATATTTGGGCTGTAAGAGTATCTACAGTTTCTTGATATTTATCAGCAGTTATCAAGCCGGCATCATAACCTTGTTCTGCTTGGGAAATCATTTCTTGTAATCCACTGATACCATCTTTTAATTGATTTAAAATTGAATCTAATTCTTGCTCATCAAATTTTGCATATTGCAAGATTTTAGCGGTAGTTTCATCAATTTCAGCATCAGCAGTACTTGGTGTTTCTGTTGCGCCATCAATTTTGCCAGCATTATCAAATAATGCTTGACGTTGATTACTCAATGGTTCAATTTCTTTTTCGATTTCAGCCAAAGAAGCTTTTAATTCTGATTCTTTTGCAACAAGTTTATCAAACTCTGCATTGTACTTATCAGCTGTAATTTCACCGTTTTGGTATTGTTCATTTAGACTTGCAGCTTGATCGTACAAGCCTTGAAGTTGACTTGTTATTTCATATTGTTTTCCAGTAAGTTCAATCAATCTGTTAGTTACATCTTCTAACTCAGCTTGTTGTTCTGGAGTCATCTTATCAATTAATGCAGCTTCTTGTTTGTATGTTTTTGCAGCTTCAATAATATCAATTTCTTGTGAAATTTGAGTTTCTCTAGCTTCAATCTCTTCGTAAGCTTTATTGAGTTCTTCAATTGAGATTTCACCATTACGATATTTTGCATCTAAATCATCAACTTCTGCTTCAATGTCAGCTAATTGAGATTTTAATTCATTTATTTTTGAATTTAATTCACTGTCGTCTAATTCAGCATAATTCATAATTTTAGCTTGACCATCATCAATTTCTTTTTCTAAATCTGATTTTGCTGCATCTGTAGTTTCTGTTTCACCAGTTTTGTCAGTAGCTGGAGTTTCTGGTGTTTCAGGAACAGCAGGTGTTTCTGGCACTTCTGGAGTCTCTGGAACTTCTGGAGTTGCTGGAGTATCATCAATCAAGCCAGTATCTGTCGCAGCATCAGCAAGCGCGGCTTGTAATGCCTTTTCTGCCTCAGCTAATTTTGATTGTGCTGCATAAGCTGATTGGTTCAACTCATTCAATTTTGCTCTGGCTTCAGATAATTGAGTCTCAATAGTATCCAATCTTGTTTGAGTAGATTGCATACTTTGTTGAATTCCTTTTACAGCATTTGGGTTTGAAGCATTTGTTTTTAATGCTTGTTGCATACCTTCAAGTTGAGCATTGAAAGATGCTTTTGAAGCAGATAACTGTTCAATTTTTGATGCTATTTGAGCGATTTCATTTCTAATCTTTTCTACTTCTGCTTTCGCATCTTCAACAGCTTTTTTCAAATCAGCATTTTTATCATCATCTGTTTTATCTGTTTCAGATGTCGCAGGAGTTGTTGGAGCAGTTGTTCCACCAGCCTTAGCTTCTTCTAATGCTTTTTCAGCAGTTGTTTGATTTGCTTCAGCTGTTTGTAGTTTTTGTTTTAATTCAGCTAATTTATTTTGTTCTTCTTCTAATTCTTGTGTAATTGTATCAAGCATATCTTGAGAAGATTTCAAACTTTTACTAATAGCTTCAGAAGCTTGTTTATTTGAAGCATTGGCTTTTAAAGCATCTTCCATACCCTTAACTTGTGAAGTATGTGCTTTTTGAGAATTTGTCAACATTTTAATTCTTGCTTCTGAAGTCGCAATTTGTTCTTTAAGATTAGCAACTTCTTCTCTCGCTGTTTCTACAGCTGCTGCCAAATCATTAAGTTTAGAGGTATCAACAGTAGTCGTAGTTGTAGAACCAGAAGATTTATTACCATTTGCCAATTCTGCCTTAACTTGTTCTTCTGTCTTTTCACCATTTTTAATAGCCCAGAAGTTTTCTTCACCATATTTGCTAATCATTTCTTGGTCTGCTTTAGACAAGATAGTCATAGCACCTGTTTTTGGGTTAGTTGCAGTATTTTGAACAATAGAGTCTACAAAGTCATTCAAGAATTTTCCAATAACTTTACCAAAAGTATTTTTATCTTGAGAACCTTCTTGCTCCTCAATAAAGTTGGCAAGACCAGCTTCTTCGCCAATACCATTACCGTCGAAACCGTCTGTTTTTTCTGGAGTTGTAGGAGTCTTTGGAACCGTAGGTTCGACAACCCCTCCGCCACCGCCATCAATTTTCGTAATATCTTGTGCCAAATCATTTCTTAATTGTAGTTTTGATACTGCCATACGTTAACCCTTTTTAGATACTATTGTGCTTCCTTGGTTAGTATTATCGGAACATGTTTTACATGACTTTAGCCACTAATTCCGCCTCTATCATACCATATAATACCATGTTGTGTACTATTATTGATTTTTGGGCACTAAAATTCATTTTTACAAACGTTAACAATTAAAATAGTGAATAGTGAGTTGTGAATAGAAATAAAATTTGTCATTCCGGACTCCGCTCCGGAATCTGACCAACGAACGCATTTTCCATTCACAAACCTCAAATGCTGAGTCCAGTTCAGCATGACACAAAAGGTATGACAAGACTTGCAAAATATCTTTTCACAATGTGGATTGCTTCGTCGTAAACTCCTCGCAATGACACAAAAAAGGTATAACTCGTCTATGGCTGTCTTACTCGTTCGCATTAAACGGGTCTACGATTGAAAATTTTTCAAAATTTCATTTTCCAAAATTTTCAAGTCTTCGCCCTCTGCTCACTCGCGCCTATTTAGCCAAAACTTTTAATTTTGAGCCTGTTTCAGCTTGTTTTGCCACTTTATATGGGTTTGTTACAAAATTGTATTGTGGGTTATACATAACCTTAGATTTTTTTGTTTCTTCTGGTACAGAATATAAAATCAATGTGCTATCATACATATCAATCTTATTATCTTCTCTATAATTACCAGTTCTTGTTACGTAATTAAAGTCGTCTTCATTATTAAAACGTTTAATAAAGTAATTGCCTTTATCTTCGCAAACTTTATAAATAGATTTATCTCTTTCGTCAGCATTCTTGAATGTAGTACCAAACTTCAAACCACCTCTCAAACCAACTTTATCATTCATAGTTGTGTGAAGAGAAATGCTATCCAACTTAACGTGTGTTGGTACGTATTCAGCTTCCTTATCTAAATTAACATTATTAGCATTAAACAATGAAATTGCCATTGCGCCGTCAGAAGATTGTCTCAAGATAGCTGAAACAGGTTTGCCTGTATAAGTATCTTTATGCAAATCCAATGTGAATGGAGCACCGTCGTTCAAAGCTTTCAACTCTGGACGTTTTCTCAATGCCATTGTTTTATTCATATCGTTATAAAAATCTTTAATAAAGCCTTTATTCTTATCATTCAACCAATCCCAACGAACAGCATTTCTGTTTTGGATATAAACATTCTTAGCTTTTTCTTCGTAACCAGTCAAGCCTAATTCATCACCTGCGTACATTGTAGGATTGCCAGGTAAAGCTACCAAAAATCCCATCATAGCTTTGAATTTGCTCATACCAGGTTTTAAAATAGTTTCAAATGTTGAATTGAACAAGTTTAATTTTTCATCTTTGCTTAATTTCAAACCATGTTTAGCTTCTGCATTTTTAATAACATACTTAATAGTAGTATCAATTGGTTTTGTACCAAAAGCATCTGCTGAAAATTCTTTATCCATATATTTACCAGATGCTAAATCAGCAACTGATTTTGAAAGTGCAGAGAAAGCATCGTTCTTTCTTTGACCTTCTGGTAGAACCTTACCTAAAGCTTTACCCAAACCGCCTTTAATAGCATCACCCATAGCAATTGCCTTATTGCTTACCTTATTAAAGTCAATACTATTAATATCTGCATCTGTAACTTGGTGATACATTTTATCCTTCAATACAGCAGTAGCAATCTTTTTGTGATTGTAATTGTTATTGAAGTTTGTATGGAACAATTCCATATCTAAAGACAATGTATGCAACATTCTTGGTTTATCGTGGTTGCCAACGAATGTATATGAATACAAAATAGAATCAAGAGGTGCTGAATTTAAGTAATTATCGCTACCTACCATCTTATCAAAGATTTTTCTTTCTCTACCGTTAGCATCCATCGCTCTACCTGTTGTAATATCTTTATTGAAGATATTTGCAACATCAGTGAAGAAGTAAGAATAGTTTGCAATACTTGTCATGCCTGCTTCTTGGTGTAATTTCATAACCGCATCTTTAGCAGTTGAAAATTTACCAGAATTATCGTGTAATGCAAACTCATCAGTAACTTCTGCTACCATATAAGCATTTCTATTTTCACCTAAAACACCTTTAGAGAAGTTTCTCCAGAAATCTACAACACTTGACCATTCATCTTTAAAGTTCGCGTTACCGTTTCTTAATGCGTCCATATCCGCGATATCTTTCGCCGCATCAATTCTCCAGTCAAGACCTGCATTGTTTCTATCAACAATCATTTCTGCAAGAGCAAAACTGTTTTCGTTTAAACCTTCAAGTCTCTTTGTAACAGCATTAGTAATTTGTTCTTTATCAGAAGAAGAAATTCTTCTAACACCGTTTCTCAAGTGTTTAACAAGTAAGTTAGCTTCGTCCTCTGGGGAATCAGCTAAAATACCCATTGAAGCTAAAGTTGTTTCTTCTTTCATCTTATTGTAATCATAAGAAACAGTTCCGTCTTCTTTAACATTAGCTTTTGTTTTTGGGCTAACAGCTTTAACCAATGCAAACTTAGCAATATCTTGGTTTACTAATGGTAAAACGTATTTACCTAATTTAGTAACCTTATTATCTTTGAATAACTTACCACCTAAGTTTTTATTAACCTTTTGCATTACGTCATTTGTAAATGCGAATAATTCGTTTGTAAATAAAGTATCAGCTTTTGCGTATGTATCTTTATTTTCTGCTGTAATATGTGGATTACCCGCCTTAAACAATTCGTAACGGCTCATACCGATTTGATTTGCTTTTGTAGCTCTATTTGTTACCAATGAAGAACCCAATACAGCAACTGTATCATCTGCAAATTCAATAGAATCAAGTGGTAAATCCATAATTGATTTCAATGTTAAATCTTTATAGTTATCAGTTATTTTTGAAGTTTTTGTTTCGTAATCGCCATTGATAACGTTTCTAACGATTGTTTCATTGATTTCATTATTTTCTGGTAATTCACCTTTCTTAGTTAAATCTGCCATTTGTGCCATTGCTTTTGCAGGATCTGAACTTACATTTTTCAATGATTTTGCAACGTATTCGTTCAAAATATCGTTTGTTTTTCTTGTCCAGTATTTACCAGAATTTACTACATAATCTTGTGCTTCAAAGTTTTTAGCTTTGATAATCTTTGTTTGATATTCTCTGTCGTGAGGAGGTAAGTTTGATAAACGTTTTGTATCAGCATGAGAGAATACAAAGTTTAATTTTGCAATATCTGTATTTGCGTCCCAAGTTTCAAAACCGTTTTCAAATTTATCTTCTAAAACATAAGACTCTGATTGAGTTAAGAATTTAGCTGCTAAAGGCGCATCTAAGTTGATTTTCTTTTCTGCATTCTTATTATAAGCATTTAAGTTTTTAACGTTTTTATTATAAGTTTCTGGATTAATTTCAAATGAATATGGAACAACTGTATCGTTGTGGTGATTGATTTCATAAGCATTACCAGTATCTAATTTTGAATAAGCTTTGATTAAGTTTTTAGTATCATTCTTTTCTTCATCTGTTACTAATCTTTTATCAAAGATTTGAACATAAGTTGGTTTTTTAGCATCATAATTTGGATTTTTAGATGATTTAATTTGACCGTCAGAAGTTTGTTCGTATTTATAAGGTGAATTTACAAGTTTGTGAGAAACATTCTCTTGATTTTTTGCAAAAATACCCATTGATAAAGGACCTGATTGCAATCCGCTTGCTCTAAACCAGTTATAATAAGGTGATTTTTCGCCCCATTTTAACATGTGTTTAAAGTGAACCCCTTCAAGACCTTCGTTTACGAACGCACCGTCTGAAACAAAGTTCATACCGTTTTTGAATAATTTCTTTTGTAATGATGCGTAGTTGTCAATATTACCGATAGAATTTGACATTTGCATACAATTCTTGTTCCAATAGCTGTGAGATGAAAGGCTATCATCTGTAAAAATTGGAGTTGAAACTATTCTTGTATATCCTGCTTTTTTAAGTTTATCTATGTTTGCTTCAATCCCTGCTAAAGTACCACCCATTTTGTTTGAGAAAGTTCTTGTAGCATATCTATTTTTTTCAATATCTTTGTTTAAAGTTGGTTTACCTTTTTCATCATAAACCCAACCTACTGCGTAAGAATCAGGTATAGCCAAAGTCATTGAACCACCTTTAGCTACTTGTGTACCGTTTTGCATTACTAAGTTAAATTTATCAAAATTGCCGTTCTTTGAATAATCAATCACAGAACCTGCATCAACTTGATAAAAAGATTTTGAATTATCTCTCTTATCCACTAATTTGTATCTATAAGCGAATGGGGCATTTTCTTCTAAATCATCGTACGCATAGTTCATATCAATCTTTGCGCCACGATTACCAATCTTAACTGATTGAACATTCAAATCAGAATTAGTCAACATTTTATCGACATTATAATTGTCATTTCTATCTTTTTTAACACTAAAAACTTCTAAGTAACAATCATATTTGTTACTGTCATGTGGGAAATTGAATTCAAATTCTCTTGAACCATTTTCCGATTTTTTATGGTCAAAACCTTTAAAATTAATAGTTTTAGTTGGATTATTTAGATTTAATTTTACTTGCATGCTTCGCCTTTATACACACTACTAGATGTCTATTTAATAACCCTAAAGCCAAAAAATTGCTATTACATGGTTAAAATATTACGATTTTTTTACAAAAAATACACATTAAAAAAGAGGGCTTAAAACCCTCTTTTTATTATAAGTTTTGTTTATAAACTTTATCTGTATTTTTCTCAATTTCTGGAGTATCGATTTCAAAAACATGAATTCTTGCTGGAGCTAAATCAACTTTTAATTCATTTTCCTCAACTTGGAATTTTGATTGTTTACCGTATGAAGGAAGTAAATTCTTAAGTTCTTGTGTAGCCTTCATAGTAGGAACTTTGATTGAAGCTGTAACATTTCTGTTTACGTTTTTGTTACCTACTACCAACAATGTTTTACCGTCTTTGTGTCTTGCGTATGCAATAACTTGGTCGTCTCTATCTTTTGATTTTTCAAGTTCAATAAACGAACCTTTTGTTA
The DNA here is from genome assembly GCA_963602355.1 of Methanobacteriaceae archaeon. Taxonomy (GTDB): domain Bacteria; phylum Cyanobacteriota; class Vampirovibrionia; order Gastranaerophilales; family Gastranaerophilaceae; genus UBA791. The sequence goes on along the minus strand of CAVCIU010000016.1, from coordinate 7,486 downwards.
TTATATCTTGGTATTTATCTCTCATTTTGAAAGATTCTGTCATAAATTTACCAATTTCTGGATTTTTTCCACCAGGTTTTCTTGATTTGTTGAAGATATCTAATTTACCGTGGTGAACAGTCATTTCATGACAATCTGTTTCAGACTCTTCTGATTTTGAATGGTCATAACCATATACGTAATAATCACCTGATTGATAACCGTCTACATAATATGGATTTAACATTGGTAAAGTTGCTTGGATACCAGCTGTTAAGTTACAATACTCAGCGCCACCGTGGAACATTGGTGAAATATCATCGTGAGTTGTAAATGAACCGATTAAAGATTTACCTTTTTCAAGTCTATTAGACATTTCAAGATTTTCTTTTACGAAATCATTTAAGTCTTTAGCGCCTTTCCATTCGTGGAAGATATGATATTGACCATAATAAGCATCAAAGCCTGCTCTTAAAGAGTCTTCTGGTCTATCAAAAGGCATATTTGCTTGTGGAGAACCATCTTCGTACGTATAAGTTTCACCTAACCAACCGAATTGTGGGTCTTTTGAGTGTGAATATGGAATAATGATATCCCAAAATTCTGTAGGTTTCGCACGAGCAACGTCGGCTCTGATACCGTCGATACCCATTTCTACGCACATATCAACGTATTTTTTATGTAAATCTAATAATTCTGGATTTAATTCTCTTTTTGATTCATCTGAGAATGGTTGAAACATTCTGATATCATTCCAACCTTGAGGAGTTTTAGCTTGTCCGTCTCTTTCTTTTGCCATTAATTCAGGTTTTTCTAAATACAAATCGTATGAAGAACAGCTTGGCAAGTCTAACATAACCTTGATACCTCTTTCGTGGCAAGCATCAGTGAACGCTTTAACTTGTTCTACTGGAGTTCTTTTATCATTTTTTTCAATTAAGTTTGGATCAATTTGTAAGAAATCCAATGGTGAGTACAAAGAACCAGCTAAGCCCATTGCATGTTTTTTACCAGTTGGGTGAATTGGTAAAATATGGAAGGTATTAAAACCTTCTGCTTTAATTTCATCTAATCTTTCGATAGCATTTAAAAATGTACCGCTTTTTTCGTTACCAGTAATCTTTTCATCACCGTTTTCATCTTTTGCGTTAAATGTTCTTGGAATGATTGCTAAAATTTTAGCTTCGCCGTTTTGCAACATTGATTTGAAGTTATTTTTGTAAGGTTTTACGTTTACGTCTTTTTTATCTTCAACCTTATTTGTTGCAGTAACAGGTTTTCTAACATTTACCAATGATTTGTTCATTGCTGCTTCTTTATCCATATAAGTATTTAATGGATTGGTAACAAGATTAGTAAATGAATTTACGTTACTTGTAAAACTTGGCATTGCTTTTTTATTGCCAGTCTTGAAGTCTTTACCTGTTAATATATTTGTTTTTATTGTTTGAACAGTTAACATTTTATTTTCCCTACCGTAATTTTAATTTTTATTTAACAGCCTTACCTTTTCCGAACAAGAATTGAGTTGCCACAGTCAACGCTGTTAACACTGCACCTACTGTTCCAAATGTCTTACCCCATTTTTGAGTATTGTAAGTTTGTTGAACAGTTTTTGTCATCATTTCATCAGGTGCAACACCTAATAACAAGAATTTATATTCAGAAGATGCACCTACATCACCTGTTGTTTTGTGGTCTGGTTTTGTGAAGTAATCAGCACCACCAATTTTTGTATAAACTTCGTTATTATATGTTCTGATTTGGTTTTCTAAACCTTCTTTTTTCAATGCTTCGATTGTATCTTTATCCATTTCTGAATTGTACATAAAGTTCATTGTTTTTTGATAGAAGTCGTAATCTTGAGGAACATCTACACCTTTACCTTCTTTAAAGCATTTGTTAACTACCTTACCGTCTTTGATTTCAACTTGGCTTCTGTCAACATTTGTAGAATTGTCTTGACTTCTATTGAAGAAGAATTTAATTGAATGGTCAGAAGAATGACCTTGTAATGTTGTTTGTTTAGCAAGTTCTAACATTGCTTCTTTAACTTCTCTTGGAGAGTTATCTTTTGGAACATTACCCTTAGAAATTCTTCTATAAACGTCCATTGTGTTGATTAATCTTGAGAATGAGTTTCTTACACCAGAAATTCTTTCTTCAAAATATGTTTGTTTAACTCTTTTCAAAGAACCTTTTCCATTAACAGATAGAGCTGTTAATTTATTTGCAGTTGCTTCCATACCTTGATTATACAATTTACCTGCTGCATCATCGTATGTTTTACCAACAAGAGCTACATATTTTTTAGTATCTTCTGGTTTAATTTTCTTATCTAATTGGGCAACTGATTTAGAAATTTCACCAATTGCTTTTGTATATTTTGCATCATCAGAAGTAACTTCTTCGATTTTGTTTCTAACCATACCTTGAACTAATTCACGGTTGTTTCTAACTTTTTCCATTTCGTTAAAATCAATACCTAAAGTTTTGATTAAAGCTGTTGAAGTTGTGTTCCAATAGTTTGCAATAACTGTTTCTGGTTTATCAGCAACCTTCATTTGAGCATAATCTGTAAGAACAGAATCTTTTGCTTGTAATTCACTCATTGATTTGCCGATTGCGCTAAGTTTTTTCATTGCATTTTCGTCAAGTTTTGATGAAGAATTTGCTTTGATTGCATTACCAGCAACTTCTGACATACCTTTTTTAATGAATTTTAATTTGTCATTTGATAAACCTTGAGATTTTGCTTTATCAAATACTAATCTTGTAACTGATACACGGATTTGATTTGCTTCGTCTTCACCTACTTCTTTACCAATTACGTTTGTATTTTTAAAATGATTTGTTAATTCTTCTTTTGTTGGAGCAAGTTTTGAAACTTGTTCTTCTGATAATCTTTCAGCCAACATTTTCTTAGAATTGTTAGAAATTGTTTCTGCTAAATTTTCGTTGATTACCGATTTGCCGTTAACTAAGATATTTTTCAAATCTTCCGCAACACCTTGTTCTGTTACAGGGTCAAGACCTTTTACCAATCTACCTGTGATTTTTTCTAACAATTTGTCGTCTAAAGTTTTATCTTTATTATCTGCATAGATTTTATCTAAATCTTGTTGCATTTCTTTTGCAGATTTTTCTGAACGTTTAGCAACTTCTGTGTCAAAGTTTGCTAATAACTTATCAGCTTTTTGATTATTAACTTTGTCTAAAGCAGGGTCAATAACTTTTTCTGCTTTGTTACAAGCTAATGCTGAAAATACTGCAGAAGCAATACCTGCTGTAATCATCCATAATGTATTATTTTTTACAGCGATTTTTGTCATGTTTGATTTAGTCAAATCGTTTCTGTCTTGAGCATTTTTATCAACACCCATTCTATCGCCGATTTTTTGTAATTTTTCATTTGAATAAACGTCCCAAGGTTGATATTGTGGATCTTGGAAGAATGGTTTCTTTCTACCAAAGCTATCAACATATTCTTGATTTGGGTCAAAACCGTGAACTAATTTTGCAGGAGCACTGATTGCAACTTTTGGCCATAATTTCATAGCTGCTAAGAATGTACCTAAGCCTACAAATTCCATTAATTTTGTTTTTGGAGTAGTTTTTTGAGTTGCGATATAACTTGCTAATGCAAGTCCGCCAACCTTCATACCTACGTCATTAATTTTACCTAATTGGTGATCGTTTGCTTTTCCAGCAAAACCGTCTTTTACAGATTTTAAATCATATTTAATATCAGAAACAGAAGGAATAATGTTTGATGAAACCAATCTACCTTTTGCTTCTAAAGGTTTGATGTATTGTTGAGTTTTAATTCCATTAGTTGCAGTAATTGTCATCTTAGTCCACCACAACCTTTCTGCTTTCATCAATCATATTCTTATCTTCTAAGTTTGCTGATTTTCTAGCTTTAATAACCGTATTTGCAACACCTAAAACAGTTGCGGCAACAGCAGTACCAACTAAGGCTTTACCTGCATATTTTTGAACTTTTGTAGGATTTGCACCGCCTGTCCATAAATCTTTTGCAGCTTTAACAAAGTTATTACCGAAAGAACGAGCCATATTTCCTACTTTTTTAATACCTTGACCTTTTGTAGCTGATACAAAGAAATTATCCCAAGGTTTTTGTAATGCTAAACCTACACCAGTTGCAGCCCATAAATATGATGAAACTGTTTTGGCTGCATTTGTTGTAGAAACAATTTCTTTAATTCTTGGTTTTACTTCTTTATCAGAACTATTTAAGTTTTCACCTAAACCTAATTTTTTAGCTACTTTATCGTAATAAGCATTTCTATCTTCTGTAGTTTTTCCATATAACAAGTCATATCGTGGAAATTCAACTGATTCAAAAACTTTATGATATTCTACAGATTTTGTATTTTTATCACCTTCAAATTTTGGAAAACCTTCTACCACTCTTGCATAAGGCATTTCAGTATCAACACCTGTTAAAGCTTTTACTGGTTTTGTAACCAATGCTTTAGAAGCTTCTTTTGCAACACCATACATTGCAACACCTAATGCCATTTTCTTACCTAACGAACCCGCTTTTGATTGGGCAAATGGAGTAAAGTATTTATTTGCAAAATTAAATACACCCATTAATGCAGCACTACCTAAAACATAAGGCACTGTACCCATTGTTAAAAATTCGTAGAAGTTTGAATTTCTATCACCCTTCAAACCTTTTGCCGGATAAGTTGTGAAAGCCTTTGTAAGCTTGTCGGCACCGATTTCAAGTCTAGTTTTTAAATTATTTTCTAATAAAGTATCTTTTTGATACTTCAACTTTTGAGGTTTTTGTTCAGACCCCTTAAAAGCTGTAATTTGCGATTGTATTGGACTAATATTCATGAATTCTCCACACACTTTATTATACATACTTAAAGCACGTGAACATCATGATTTGCTATTATAACAACCATGCTTTTACATTTTTTTACAATTAATTTTACAACTAAAGAAACGGGGGCGAAGCCTTGCTTCGCCCCCGTTTGAGGCTTACACTTTTATCAAAATGAACTTACTTTCTTTGATACCCAAAACTTTATGTTGAACATCTTTTTTAAACATCAACATTTCGCCTTTTTCCACAACAAATTGTTGCGCATCAAAATGAAGTTCAATCTTGCCATCAACAACATACACCGCTGCATTTTCTTTTGATGTATGTGTATCAATAATTTCGTCTTTACCAATAGCAACAAGAGTTAACGAACTTTCCCCATTCTCCATTAAAGATTTTTTATTAAATTTTTGACCGTCTAAATCAATTGCTTTTTCAACATCAAATACGTTATAAAACATTTCTATCTCCTTTTTAACTTACCTACAAGTAAATTATCAAGGAGATAGAAAAATTTGATATTACCTAACTTTATAAATATCTGGGTTATTTTTGTAATGCTTTTGCATCAGCAACTTTTAAAGCAAAATAAGGTTTGTCTTTGTCTTGTAAAAAGATTACATATTGACCTGTTAAGTAGAAATATCTAGATTTTTGAGGTGGTTCTAGTGAAGCTCTCATCATTTCAATACCAGCTTCTGATTTAAGTTTTACACCTACGTTATCCATTTTGAATTCTACTGTTTCGATTGCTTTTGCAATTACTAAATCACTATTTTTAATAGCTTTGTTGCAAAGTTCACCAAATAAAGTTTCTGTTTTGAAATCTAAATTTGGAATTTTAAGTTCATCACGTTTTGTGAATTCTCTGTTTGTTGTTGAAGCTTTAGCTTTCTTGTTCATATCAGCATAATAATCAGAGAAAGTCTTGTCATCATTAGTTCTATAGAAATAAACAACGTCATTTTGTTTAGTTTTTAAAGATACAGCAAAATCGTTAATATCGTTATAGAAAAGAACGTTCACGATATCTCTTGCTCTTGTTTTGCTTGATTTTAAAATACCAAAGTATTCAACGTTACCTTCGCTACCATTGAAAGGTTCTGCTTTTAATTTATCCAATGCTTTTGCATATTCAAAATCTTTCTTTAACATTGCATATAAAATGTAATGACCTGGAGCTGGAGTCCAATCAAAATTGTCTAAGATAGCACTTTTTTCGTTAAATTTGTCTTTGATACCTTTTTCAATTTCTTTTTTCAATTTTTTAGAAGCTAAGCCCCATTTTTTGTAATAAGCATCTTCAGAAATATTTTCAGCCTTGAAAGATTGTTTATTCAAATCTTCAGCCATTTGAGATTTACCATTAACAAACTCAATTGGTTGTTTTAACAATTCGTCCATTAAATCGTTCCAAACAAGTTGGAAAGTACCAACCCAAACTTGGTTTTTAGAAGTTGATTTGCTATCCATAGTTGCAAGGACATCTAAATCTTTAACGACATTTGTAGAAACGCTAGAAGTTTTCTTTCTATGACAAGCGCAAGCTGAAAGTCCGCTCATCAAGAATAAACCTGCTAAAATTAAAATACATAGTTTTTTCATAAGATAATCCCTTTATAATAATGATTTTACTTTTTAGACATTATGCCATAAAATATAATAAAATAAAACAAAGGAGAAATTCATGAAAAAGATTTTAACTATCGCTTTATTATTAGCAATAACAAGTTTTTCAACTCCAGCTTTCGCAGGTACACACGGTAAAGACGGGAAAATTTCCCCACGTAGTGTTGGTGCATGCGCATGCTCTTTACTAGTTTGGCCAGGAATTGGACAAGCAATCAACGAACAATCTGTTGAAAAAGATGTAACTCACGCAATCTTAGGTTTAACCGGCATCTTCAGATTTTGGTCAGCATACGATGCTTTGATTGACCGTCAAGGCGGAGTTTGGCACCATAGAATTTAGTTAAATCTAGTATTTATATGTTTTAAGGGGCGAATTTGCGTATGCAAATTCGCCCCTTAATTTACTTCCTTCCTTAACATTTTCATAACAATTGCCCCAAAAAGTTAAGACTTTGTTAATTATACGGAATTAACAAAAAAAAGAGTTATAACAATAGTGTAAGAAGTAAAGAGAAAAGAATTGGAGGTATAAAAATGAGATTTAATGTTATTGAAAGAGAACCAGATTATTGTTTCACAAATATGCGTAACAACTTAGAAAACTTATTGAACGCCGTAATGGTAGGCGATGCTACTGATTCTGAAAACAGATTTTTCCAACCATTGTCAGAAGTTAGAGAAAACGAAAAAGAATACAAAGTTTCTGTTCAACTTCCTGGTATCAAAAAAGAAGATATCAACATTGAATTGGATAACAACAGTTTAACAATTTCTGCAGAAAGCAAATTTGAAGAAATGAAAGACAATGAAAACATGCACTATTCACAATTCTCATATGGTAAATACCATAGAACTTTTGAATTTGCTAAAGACGTAGATGCAGAACATTCTAACTGCGAATACAAAGACGGTGTTTTACAAATCACATTAAAGAAAATGGCTGAAAAGAAAGAAACAAAAACACTTAAAATTCAATAATGTGAGTGGTAAGTAAATTACTAAGAGGGCGAT
>CAVCIU010000015.1:0-35828 GCA_963602355.1 Methanobacteriaceae archaeon | reverse complement strand
TAAAACTAATCCTGCATAGTATAAGTTTAGTCCAAAATGGTCTGCAATCGCTAAACAAATGATGTTTAAAATCATTATAAAAATGTAAGCCAAAATAAATTTAAAAATTAATCCCATTTTTTTATTATTGAAAACGATTTTTCCAGTAGTGAAAAAATTAAATATAACACTAATAATAGTTCCGATAATAACCGCTAAAGTATAATGAAAATTTAGCCATAAAAGTAGTGCAAATATAGAATATCCAAATAGTGTGTTTACAATTCCAACAATTATGAATTTAATAAATTGTATTATGTTTTCGGTTTTTACCAATTATGTTCTGCCTTTTTGCCAATATATCTTAAAAGTATATTATATTCAGTATACGCAAAGAAGATTTTGAAATCAATTATTTATGTTGTATGATTAGAAAAAAGGAGTCATTCTTGAATATTTGCGTAATAGGAACAGGATATGTTGGACTTGTAGCAGGGGCTTGTCTTGCTGATATGGGTAACAACGTTATTTGTGTTGATAACAATGAGGATAAAATCAGTCAACTTAAAAATGGTGTTATTCCAATTTATGAACCAGGTCTTGACGAACTTGTTAAATCAAATGTTCTTGAAAATCGTTTAGATTTTTCAACTGATTTAAAATCTTCTGTAGAAAAATCTCTTGTATGTTTTATTGCGGTTGGCACTCCTCAAGGTGAAGATGGTTCTGCTGATTTACAATATGTTTTCAATGTTGCAAAATCAATCGCAACTTCAATGAATGATTACAAGGTTATTGTTGATAAATCAACTGTTCCAGTAGGTACTGCAGAAAAGGTTTCAGAAATTATTAAAGCAAATACAAAATATGATTTTGACGTTGTTTCTAACCCAGAATTTTTAAAACAAGGTAATGCCGTAAATGATTTCTTATCACCTGATAGGGTCGTAATAGGTTCAAATTCTGATAAAGCTACACAAATTATGCAAGAAATCTACGCTCCATTTTTCAGAACAGGTAACAGAGTTATTGTAATGGATGTTAAATCTGCTGAAATGACAAAATACGCAGCAAATTCATTCTTGGCGGTAAAAATTTCTTACGCAAACGAAATAGCAAATCTTTGCGAAAAAGTTGGTGCAAATGCAGAAATGGTAAGAATTGGTATGACAACTGATTCTCGTATCGGTAACAAATTCTTATTCCCTGGGTTAGGTTATGGCGGAAGTTGTTTTCCTAAGGACGTTAAAGCTTTAATTAAAACAGGTGCAGAAAACGGTTGTGATATGAACATAATTAAATCTGCAGATGAAACAAATAAAAAACAAAGATTATTATTCTTAGATAAAATCATCAACAAATTTGGCGAAGATTTAACAGGTAAAACTTTTGCAGTTTGGGGTTTAGCATTTAAACCTAAAACAAATGATATGAGAGAAGCTCCAGCAATTACAATAATAAACGATTTATTAAAACGTGGTGCAAAGGTTAAAGCTTATGATCCAAAAGCAGTAGAAGAGGCAAAATTCTATTTCCAAGATAGAATTACTTATGCAAAAAATTCTTATGAAACATTAGAAAATGCTGACGCTTTATTACTTTTGACAGAATGGAACGAATTCAGACGTCCTGATTTTGACAGAATAAAAGAATTATTAAAAGCACCTGTAATTTTTGATGGTAGAAATCAATACAACGGCGTAAGACTTGTAGAAAGAGGTTTTGATTATACTTGTATTGGCTCAAACTACTAATAGCTGGTGTAATTGCTCAAAAAAATATTTATGATAGAATAGGTTTAGGTCGTACTCCCTGGGGACGTAGCAAATCTCTTGACTCGAATGCTTAGCGAGGGGCAGAGCCTATTGTGAGGGGTTTAATTCTCTCAATGAATTAAATATTGCTGTTGACGGTCTAGGTTACGGTGGCATAAAATATCGAACCGTGTCAGGATGGAAACATAGCAGCACTAAGGTAACCTTTATGGGTATCGTAGTCCTATTCAAGAGGTAATATTTAAGGATTTGTTTGGGTTAAATTTCGATAGATAGTGGTACGGCCTTTTTTATTGCTTTGAATTATAGATAAATTCGTAAAATTCCCAACAAAAAATGAGTCCGGTGGGATTTGAACCCACGACCAAGAGATTAAGAGTCTCCTGCGCTACCGCTGCGCCACGAACCCATTTTTTTATTTTCGTTCGTTTTGTGTTTTCATTATACAAAAAATATTTTTTCTTTACAACTGCTTTATTTTAATTTACATCTCCTTGTAAAACTTTTCTTAAATTGTTATACTTATCCATGTAAAAGGTCTTTTGAATGCAAATTAACAACAATAAATTATCAAAAATATCTATTAACAAAGATACCCCAGTCAAAGAAGATTTTGTATCAGAAAACAAATCTGAACAAAAGACTTATGATACACTTGTTCAAAACACAAGTTCTTATGTTATGCCGTTTTTAGGCAAAAATAAAGTTGCACCTAAGCAATCTCTATCACCTTTAACTCAAGAAGAACGTGATGTTAAAAGTGCTATAAATAAGTTAAATAATGATTATCATTCAAAAGAAGTTGAAGCTGGAAAAGCTTACTGGGATTACATAACAAACAATACTCAGGAAAATCAAGAAAAACTTGATAATGCACAAAATTCTGTCGATGCTTTTTATCAAGATGAAAAACTTTACGACAAATTCAAAAACCTAAAAGAAAATACAAAGATTAAAAATCCTGAGCTAAAACAAGAATTAGACGAAGTTTTAGAAACTTTTAAAGCATACAATTCTCCAGAAGCAGATGAAGTTGATGAGGATTATGCAAAAGTTGCAAATGTAGAAAAGAAGGTTCAATTAAAAGCAAACAAATTTGAAAATCCAGAAGGTGTTGCCTACAGAGATTACATATCAAAAGACATTGTTAAATTAGTAAAAGCAAGAAATACTTATGCTATGAAAAATGGTTATGCAAATTTCTATGAAATGAAAATGGCAGAGCAAGGTAAAGACTCTAAGCAAATCGATGAAATGTTTGAAAAAATTACTAATGCGACAAACGAAATCGAAAAAAATCAAAAAAGTATTTCAAAAGAAACAGAAAACCTTATCAGTTCTAGATTAGGTAAAAACAATATTCTAGGCTTATGTTCAGATGTATACAAGAATATGGGCTGGGATATTATGGATATGCCTATAACAAAATTTGATTTGTTCCCTAGACAAAATAAAATAAATTCTAGACAAACAAATTCTGTTGACCCAAATAAAGATGTAAGAGTTTTAGCTGATTTAGATTTGGAAAACAAACCTCTATTCAGTGTAAGCACACTAATGCACGAGCTTGGTCATGCTGTTCATTATTCAAGTTTTGGTAAAAATTTACATAACAGTCAAAAAACAATCGCTTCTGAAACTTTAGATGAAGGTGTTGCTTTGTTGATGGGCGGTTTAATGGAAAAAGAAGGTACTATTTCAAAAGTTTTAGATTTGCCAGAAAAAGCGACTAAAGAAATAAAAGAGGCTTCTTTATCAAGCAAGGCTGACAAAATTCGTTCATATATTCAAGTAGACCGTTTTGAAAAAGCTATGTATGAAAATCCTGACCAAGATTTGCAAAAACTTTGGAAAGATTGTGGCAAAAAATACAATAACAAGAATTATAGCAAATTAGAGTGGACTGATATTGACCACTTTATCCATTCTCCTATTTATTATCATTATTACGCAGAGGGTGAAGTTGTTGCAGAACAATTGTACAATGCAGTTTCTAAAAACGGTACTGTAAAACTTACTGAGTCAAAAGATACCGCAAAATTCTTTAACGATAAAATTTTCAAATATGGCGCATCAAAAACAGATGAAGAAATTCTAAAATCTGCTACTGGCAAAGCTTTAGACGTTGATGCTTATTGCAAACAATTTAAAAAATAAAAATTTTATCCTAATTTTTTAGCAACTTCTGCGATTGTTTTAGGAAAATATTGTTGTAAATATTGAGTTCTAAATCTCAAGGAATTGTCTGTTTTTGGTGAATTTATTAAGGCATTAGTTTCGGCGATTGTTTCGCTAACTCCACCTTTTTCGCCACCCATGTGTTTTTCTTTTCTGATAAAGTAATCGATATGTTTTCTTTGCGCATCAGGGAATGCTTTTAAGAAATTGTTCATTTCTTCGTCATAAACTTTATTGACTGCTTTATCCATTGTAATTGTGTTTTTGAAAGTTTTTTCATAGCTTTCGTTTGTTGAAATATCTGCATTTTTGAAATCGATTGTATGTCCGATTTCGTGAGTTAATAAAAATGCGTTATCACCTGTGAAGATTGCCTCTAAACCTCCACTATAATTTGAATCCAAGCAATTATCCAAACCTACAAGTGTATCAACATTTTCTCTCATTTTGATTAATTCATCACCAGAAATTTGTTTTAATGTGTTGATTAATAATTGTGGTTTGTCGTCTAATTCTTTACCAACTCTAAATTCTGCTTTTTTATTTTTATCTTTTAGATTTTGAACTTTTACACCTTTATCGGTAACGTCTATTTGATAACGTTCTTCACCTCTTGAAGAGATAAATTTGTTTTTGTTAATAACTTCAAATGCTTCTGAAAGATTTAAAAGAGTTTTACCTTTTTTGTCTGTGATTTTGTAGTCTAAAATTCTGTTACCGTTAGGGTCGTTTTCGTATAAGTATTCTGTCTTTGTACCGTCTAAAGATGTCATTTCTTTTTTTACAGAAGCAATGCCAGTTTTTTTATCGATTTTACCAGAACTTAAAATTGTTTCGTTACCGTCTTTGTCTGTGCGAGTAACGTTAAGAATACCTTGAACTTCAGAAGGTGTAGTCTTTTCTGTATATTCTATTTCGCCATTTTTGTTGTATTGTGTACGAATTTCTGATGTTACAACCTCAAATTCTGCATCTTTGTCAAAAGTTGATGTGATTTCTGAAGTTGAATTGTTTCTATAATCTTTTGTGTATGTTTTTATAATGTTGTTTTCTTTGTCTTCAACTCGTTTTTCGTCATAAATTGCATTTAGGTTTTTGTCAAATGCTTTTGTAATTTTTGTATTGCCGTTTTTTACAACAACAAGTGATTCTTTGTTTTTGTAATCATCTTTTACGATAGAAATTTCTTCTAAGTTTTTACCTTGTTCCTTTTGAATTTCAAGAATTTTATCAGATAATTTGTTCATATCTGGTAAATCTTTTTCTTGAGAAATAGCAACAATGTTTTTAGGTGAAAGAGAGGTTTTAGTTAAAGGTCTAACCTTTGCCAAATCTTCTGCATTAGCTTTGTCATTAAAGTTCATCAAAGCTTTGCCGTCGTATTTATTTTCGCCTTTTTCGTCTTTAACTTCTGAATAGAATTTTATTTCATTAAGTTTGTCTAATGGTTGAGATGCAAGCATATAGACAAATTCGCCGTTAACTTTTTTGTTGTGAGCCAAAGAATTTACAGCTTCCCATTTTTTAGGCTCAGCTTGAAGTTCAGTTCTTATATTTTGTAAATACCATTCGTTAAATTTTGATTTGTTTTTGTCGTTTTTTACCGTTTCTAATGAACGCATTGCCGATTCAAGATTAAATTCACTCTTTGTAAAAGTATCATTTTTAAGAGGTTGAGACATGAATGCTCTTTGTGCTTGAACATTCATTTTATTAACCTTTTGAGTACCTTTAAAATTTATGAAACTTATCGGCGAAATATTCATATTAGGTTTAATGTTCCTAAAAATAAAAATTGTTAGTTTTATCTCAAATATTAACCTTTTTTAACAAAGTTTTATTTCTTTTTTGATTTTCGCTTGTTAACAGTTTCTTCGTCGTATTGGTACATATGACCTTCTGTATAACCTTTTACGATAGCTTTTGCAAAACGTTTTTTAGAATTCCAATATGAAGTGTGTGCACCTGCAAAAGTTCTTAAACTTTCTCTTTTAGAGTAATCGTAGAAGAAACCTAATTCGTTATCAAAATCCATATCGATTAATTTTTGTAATTCTTCGTTTGTTCTGTTTACACCGTTTGGAAATCCTAGAGGGTCATCTGCCCAGTTTACAGTTAGGAAGAAGAATTTGTGTTCAATTAAATATTTGTATAATAATTTGTAGAATTTTACACCGTCAGTTCTTTTATCTGTCATATCTGAGTAGAACAGAGGTATTGGACTTGCGTAATTTATAACACCTAATACTGAACCTTCTGGAACACAGTATTTATCAGTGAAATTGTCCATGCCTAGATATGCTTTTTTAAATTCTTCCTTATTAGGGTTTGTCATAATTTGTCCTAGAGGTGATGCGTTAGTTAAGTTTGAACCGACAAATGCCATCAGACATGTATCTTTTCTAGGATTTTTTTCAATCATTGTAGTCAAATCTTTATCGAGATTTTTGTCGCTAAACCATTCTTTAATATCAATATAAGGAGCTTTGTTGAATAGATATTCCATAGTAATAAAAGTACCTGCAGAATATCCTAGAAGCACAACTTTTTTACCTTGTTTTAAATCGTTTTTAATTTGTGTATCAAGTTCTTGAACAATTGGAATCATGTTATGACTTTTTTGAACCCAAATTGCATCGTGCATAATATCTGCGATAGTATTTCTTACGCAATATGCAATGAAAGGGCTGATTGAACGTAGAGAATTAGCTTTTTCTCTCATAAACATCAAATCTTCTTGGCTCTTATATCCCCAAAAATAATTTGAAGGTTTTTCTTCAATAACATATTCGCCGTTATTTAAAAAATGTTCGTAAGTGTATTTGTCTTTTTCTATTTGCGCTTTCAAATATGGGTGAAACTTGTTTATACCCTTGATAAACCAGTTATACATCTTTGGGCTATTATTGTTTGAACCATTGATATAAATAAAATCTACTGGTGTGCTTGCAAACGAAATACTATTTAAAAGTAAAAATATTGATAAAATGCTTAAAATCTTTTTCATAATAAAATATTTTATCATATAATAATTTTATGAAAAGTTTAGCAGAATTTATTAGAGAAAAAAGAGAACACGTAGGGCTTACAGTTTCAGCCCTTGCAAAAAAATGCAATGTTAAAGAAGAAATTATTGAAGGTATTGAATCTTCTCAAGAATTATTTCTTCCTGTAACAATAAGACAAAACCTTGCAAAAGGTTTAAAGATTTCACCTAAAGAAATAAAAATGCACGAAAAAGTTTTCGAGCCAGATAAAGTTACTGTTGAAACAACAGAAATCCTTAAAGATTTAATTTTACAAGGTGAAACAGAAATTCCTTGCCCTAAATGTGGAAGTCCACTAGTTGTAAAAATTGAAGAAATGTATGATATGTACGACAATTTATGCAAAGAGCCAAAAGCTCATTGTTCTAAATGTACATTTCAAATAAAATAATCAATTACATTTCAAAAGGGTTATTACTTTTCTTTTCTGGGATAATTTCGTCTCTCTTTTTGACGAAACCACATTTTGTGCATGCCAAAACCTCTCCTGTACTATCCACAGGCATGAATACGTGTTCGCAATTTTCGTAATCGTCTTGACTGTAGTCGTATACAGGATAAGGTTGCGTTTCTAAATTTGGTAAATCTCTTGGAGGTTCAGTGTGATACTTTTTCTTCCAATAATTTACAATAAATTCAATGATAAACATTTGCTATAGTTCAAAACCTAAAGGTAAAATTTCATCAAGTGTGAAAGCTTTAGGTTCTCCGTCTTCGCCTTCAAGGATAATATTTGTTGTACCATTTTTAAGTTTAAATTCTGCAATAACTTGTCTGCAAATACCGCAAGGTGCACACATTTTCATTTTTGGACCATAAATTGCAATAGCTTCAATTTCTCTTTCGCCATTAACAACCATGTTCATAATAGCACTTCTTTCTGCGCAAATTGTTGCACCAAAACTTGCGTTTTCAACATTTGCACCGATAAAAGTTTTGCCACTTGGAGTTACAACACAAGCTCCTACAGGAAATTTTGAATATGGTGAATATGTATTTTTACTAGCTTCTTTTGCTTTTTCTAATAGTTCTTTGTAATCCATTTGTTAACTCCTTTTTAATAATTAGCACTCTATAAAAGAATATGCTATAATCTTACCATGAAAATTTTTGTGAAGGTATTTTTGTTAATATTATTTATAATGGCTCAACCTTGTTTTGCTGCAACAAAAACAATCAAGGTTTTAGTTTTGCCAGATACTTTAGCAAAAAAAGAAATGGACGCTTTTATTTATCCAGAAGCTTCTGAACTTATTTCAAACGATATTGTTAATTATTTGAATAACGTAAAAGGTTTTAATGCGCCTACAATTAGCTATGTAAAAAGAGTTCTTTACGCAACCGAAAAATCAACTAGATTAACTCAAAAAACAATGTTTGATTTTAAAAATACCTACAACATTGATTATATGGCGCTAAAACAAATTAATTATAATTTTAGAGCCGATTGGATTATGTTGGTTGCATCAAATTTAGATGTACAAAACTACTTTTTGAGAAGAACTGTTTGGGATTTTCTAAATATCCCTGGGGCAGCTGTTATTGACCCTGCAATGAGATTATCAACTCAAG
The DNA here is from genome assembly GCA_963602355.1 of Methanobacteriaceae archaeon. Taxonomy (GTDB): domain Bacteria; phylum Cyanobacteriota; class Vampirovibrionia; order Gastranaerophilales; family Gastranaerophilaceae; genus UBA791. The sequence continues at coordinate 27,277 of CAVCIU010000015.1, read as the reverse complement.
TTTATTTGATTGACCCAAATAAACAAGTTATTGTTTGGCAAAAGAATTATCAAAAACTTTTATCATCACGTGAAAATCGTATGATACCAACAAACTTTGCACCTCAAACAGAACAAATGGAATGGATAAAACGACATTCAAAAATGTATTTAGCACCACAAGTTACACAAGAATTACAGTTTATTGCGTATAATGTTGACGAATACAGCAATTACTTTAACCACCCAGAAATTGTTAAAACAAACCCACTTGTCGTTGATAGTGTAAAACTTAACGCAAAACGTGGAGCTGTTATTGCTGGTCGTGGTACAAAACGTTATGGTGCAAGAGCTTACCGTGCTACAAAACGTGAAACAATTAAAGCATACAACAATACTAAAAAAGGTATTGAAAACCAAAATACTAAACTTCATTCAAAAATTGCTAACTTTAAAGCAAAACAACAAGCTAAAAAAGTTCAAAGAGCAGAAAAGAAAGCTTTGAAAGCAAAACAAAAGGCGGAAAAAGCTCAACAAAAAATGGACGAAGCTAATCAGAATTTGAATAATATAAAAACTCAGCCAAAAGAAGTTGACGTAATCATGATAAAAGAGGAGCCAAAACTTGATTTAGATTTTACTCCAACAAAACCTAGATTACGTGAAACAGACGAGTTTATTTATAATGATTTGTAATCACACCGACACTTCACACCGGCTTATGCATTTGCTCCTGTGGGTTTCGGACTTCTTCCAATCGTCCCTCTCACAAAACAATACTTAATTGTTTTGTTCGGCAGAGTGTCGCTATCGTAGTGTTATGTCTTCCAAAGCCTTGCACTTCTGCAAGTCTTTTCAGACTTTACACCGGCTTACGCATTTTTTTTTACATAAATCTCATCAGCTGTTTTTGGTAATTCATTTGGAACGTATGTTTTTAAATATCCAATAACTTCTTCTGGTGTTTGAGCCAAATAGTAATAATAAGATGCTTTTGTTTGTGCAAATCTTTCTAATATCAATTGTTCAAAAAATTCAAATAAGTTGTCATAAAAATGATTAGTATTCAAAAACACAATTGGTTTGTTATTGTAGCCTAAAATCTTCTGAACAATCATTTCAGAAACTTCTTCAAGTGTGCCAAATCCCCCAGGTAGTGCAATAATTCCGTCTGAAAGTTCGTCCATTTTTGCTTTGCGTTCTCTCATACCTTTTGTAATATGATATTCGTCATAAGTGTTGTTATCTGTGTGTTTGCAGATTTCGTCCAATCTTTCTGGGATAATTCCGATTAGCTTAGAACCGTTTTCTTTTGCACTTTTAGAAACGGCACCCATAATTCCCATAGAAGAACCGCCATAAATAAGGTTATACCCATTTTCTGCAAGTAATTTACCCATTTTTGTTGCTTCTTCGTAATAAGACTTATCAAGTCCGTCGCTTGCTCCGCAAAATACGCATATATTTTTCATAAAATCTCCTAATTTTTAAAACCTTCGTCAACAAGTAATACGTCGTTTGCGCAAGAACTTGTTGCTAATTCATCACAGCGCTCATTGTATTCGTGTCCAGCATGACCTTTTATCCATTCGTATTGAACGGTGTGAGGCTTCATTGCTTCAATCAATCTTTTCCACAAATCGACATTTTTTACAGGACTTTTTCCCGCTGTTCTCCAATTCTTTGCTTGCCAACCTTCTAACCACTTGTTTTTTATCGCATCAACAAGATATTTGCTATCAGAAATTAACGTAACATCAGAAGGTTTTTTAAGGGCTTCAAGCGCTACTATTGCTGCCATAAGTTCCATTCTGTTGTTTGTAGTAAGTTCATAACCTTCTGTTAATTCTTTTTCGTGATACTGACCTTTTGAATCAACAAAGGTTAAAATAGCACCATAACCGCCCTTTCCAGGGTTAGATTTGCATGCCCCGTCTGTATATATAGTAACTTTACTTTTTTCTTCTACCATTGATTTTTCCTTTTTAAACAATAATTTTATAATAATGTATTAAAAAAGTTTTGGCAATAAAATTAAGTATTTGTTTGCAAGCTTTATAAATATTAACAACATGTTAACAACATGCTTGATTTTAATTCATGTTTTGTATAATTTAGTATTACAAACCGCAGACAGTTAGTTCCGTTTCGGATTAAAATTCGCTAACCGAGGTCAAAAACTTAAATTTAATAGTTTTGATTGGAAATTTTGCGGCTTAGTGTATGCAAAATTTTTTTATTGCTTACACATCATAGGTCGATAAAAAATATAAAAGGAGAAAAAATGTCAACAAAAGCGTTTAAAGATGAAAAAATCGAAAAGATTAAAGAAAAAGTTGATAAAGCTCAAGTAGCAATCCTTACAAACTATCAAGGATTAACTGTAGAAGAAATTACAAAATTAAGACGCAGTATCCAAAAAGGTGGCGGCGATTACATGGTTACTAAAAACACATTAACTAAAATCGCTATTAAAGACACTCCATACGAAGTATTGAGCGAATCTTTAAAAGGACCATCAGCAATTGCGTTTGGTTTTGAAGATCCAGTATCTCCAGCTAAAGCTTTATCTCAATTTATTAAAGAAGCTAAAAAAGGCGAAATCGTTGCCGCTGTATTAGAAGGTAAATTATTGACAGCTCAAGAAGCTAAAGCTCTTGCAAACCTTCCAACAAAAGAAGAACTATTTGCAAAAATGCTTGGCTGCGTAAATTCACCTGCTACAGGCATCGTTGGTTCTATCAATGCTGTAATGGCTCAATTAACAAGAGCTATGGCAGCTGTAAGAGACCAAAAATCAGCTTAATTAAATTTTCTAAGGTAGCTTAAAAATTTAATTATTTATTAGTAAATTACAATAAAATTAATATTTAGAAAGGAAATTAAAATGAGTAACGTAGAAACTATTTTAGAATCAATCGAAAAATTAACATTATTAGAAGCAGCAGAATTAGTAAAAGCTATGGAAGAAAAATTCGGTGTATCTGCAGCAGCTCCAGTTGCAGTAGCAGCAGCAGCTCCAGCAGCAGCAGCTGAAGGTGGCGCAGAAGAAGCTTCTGAAGTTACAGTTGTATTAGCTGAAGCTGGTGCTAACAAAATCGCTGTATTAAAAGAAGTTAGAGCTATCACAGGCTTAGGCTTGAAAGAAGCTAAAGAATTAGTTGATGGCGCTCCAAAACCAATCAAAGAAAACGTTAAAAAAGAAGATGCTGAAGCTATGAAAAAACAATTAGAAGCTGCAGGCGCTAAAGTTGAAATCAAATAGTTTGGTTTTATAAACTTTTGAAAAAGGACGGATTTTTTAAATCCGTCCTTTTTTTTATTAAGAGAGGCGAACTTTGAAAAAGTTCGCCTCTCTATTTTTATAATTATAATTTCTAAAAAATACAAAAAAATAAAGGCCTGCATTTGCAAGCCCTAAAATATACATTTACCCCACTTACTTTATATCATGCAAATATTTCATTGTCAAGCGGTCTATTTCATGTTTTAAGAAATAATACTTTAGTACCATTAAATTTTTAAAAATTTCATCATTTTGTATTAGTGAATTTAATTTTTGATTATAATATACTGTTAAAATAGAGTTTATATAATAACTATTAGTTTAAAGAGGTAAAAGATGACAACAATTGACGACGCATTAGTTATGATTTTAGCAGGTGGTGAAGGTAAAAGATTATTCCCACTAACTCGTGATAGAGCTAAACCTGCTGTTCCATTCGGTGGTAGATACAGAATTATTGATTTCGTTTTAAATAACTTTATCAACTCTGGTTTCTACAAAATTAAAGTTTTAACACAATACAAATCAGATTCTTTAAATCAACACATTTCAAGAGGTTATGCTTTATCTCCATTCTTGGATCAATATGTTGATTTAGTACCTGCTCAAATGAGAACTGGTGGAACTTGGTACCAAGGTACTGCAGATGCTGTTTACCAAAACTTATTGCACATCGTTGATGCTGATCCAAATTACGTTTGCGTATTTGGTGGTGATCACATCTACAAAATGGACGTGTCTCAAATGTTGGCATACCATAAAGAAAAACAAGCTGCCTTAACAATTGCAGCTATTCCTATTCCGATTGAAGAAGCTTCTGAATTTGGTATTATGGAAGTTGATGACAACTGGAAATTAACAAGCTTTATCGAAAAACCAAAAACTAAACCTAAATGTATTCCTGGTCATCCAGATTTATGTTTGGCTTCTATGGGTAACTACATTTTTGGTAGAGATGTTTTAGTTGATGCTCTTGAAAGAGATGCTAAAATTGAAGGTTCTAACCATGACTTCGGTAAAAACGTTATTCCAATGTTATTAAATGAAGGTCAACCAGTTTACGTTTACAACTTCAAAGACAACGCATTCTCTGGTATGACAGATGCTGAACGTGGTTACTGGAAAGATGTAGGAAGTATTGATGCTTACTGGCAAGCAAATATGGACTTACTAGATTCTTGTCCAGAACTTAATTTATATGCTAAAGAATGGCCTTTAAGAACATTCAACTACAACTACCCACCTGCTAAATTTATTTGGCAAGAAGGTGATCGTGTTGGTATGGCTACAAACTCTATGGTTTCTGAAGGCTGTATCGTATCTGGTGGTAGCTTGTCTAGATGTATTCTTTCTCCAAAAGTTAGAATTAATTCATACTCACAAGTTTCTGACAGTATCTTAATGGAAAACGTTAATGTTGGCAGACACTGCGAAATCAGAAATGCAATCATTGATAAAAACGTTGAAATTCCTCCTCACACAAAAATCGGTTTCGATAGAGAAGTTGATACACAAAGAGGTTTCTTCGTTTCTCCAAACGGTATTACAGTTGTTCCAAAAGGCGCAATCCTTTAATAATTGTAACGATAGACTATTTAAAAAAGCTCTTGCATGCGATAATAAATGCGGGAGCTTTTTTTATGAAAAAAATATTTTGGGTAATTTTCATATTTATTTGCGTGTGCCAATCTTGTTTTGCCCAAAATCTTGCGTGTGAAAAAGCAGACAAAAAAGACAAACCTTTTGTTGTTATGTATTCTGCTGATTATTGCTTTCATTGCAAACAATTTAAACCAATATTTTTTCATTTAGCAGATAATTTATCTGACATGTACAATTTTTCTTATCATGACATAACAAAAAAACATAAACCTTCAATGTGCGATAATGTTTATTTAGACGGAATTCCGACATTGTATGTTATCAATCCTAAAACTGGTAAAAAATATATTATTTCTGAACAATATTACAACAAACCGGAAGTCTTGAGACAGAGATTAACTGATTATTACAAAAACTTAAAATAACCCCCTATAACATGCTTAAATAGCGCAATTTATCATGAAAAATTACCTTTATATTAATGTAGGTAGTATTATGTTAAGCATCAATAATCGTATGGCAAATGTTAGCTTTAAAGCCAACGTAATGCCGAAAAATCAAGCAAAACATATTGATAACATTCTTCATTCAGGCAAGAGTGTTGATATTTTCTGCCATGCAATGTCTGATGAAGATACTTTTAATAGTGCTACTGCTTTTTATAATTATTTAAAAGACGAAGGTATAAATGCAAGAATTATCGCTTCTGGCGGTAAAGATAATTACAATTACGACACTTTAAAATATAATATTATTGATGCAAAAGATGTAAACGAAAATACTCAAAAAGCAGATGTTGCTCTGTGCGTAGATTTTTCTAGCAAAGATAGATTAGCAACAAATGTATTTAAACATTTACAAAAATATGATGCAAAAACAATCGTTGGTATTGACCACCATGATGACAAAAATAAAGTTATTTCTGACTTTAATCAAATTACAAAAGCCTATGATAAAAATAGTGTTCCAGAAATGGAAGCAAAAAATTATTATGTAGATAGTTCTGCTCGTGCAAATTGTGGTATTATTTATAGATTTTTTGAAGCTTTAGGTAAAAAACCAAGCAAAGAAGTTTCAAAAGCTTTGTTTACTGGCTTTGAAGATGATTCGTCTAAAAATAAAACAAAATTAGATAAAAACTCTAAAGAAATTCGATTAAATTTGGTTAAATCTTTGAATATAGTTGATTTAGCAAAAATTGGTAAACACTTCTTAGACAAAACTAAATTTACAAGTGAAGAAAAAGCTTTTGCGAAAGGTTTAGAACAAAGAACTCAATATTCTAAAAATGGCAAAATGGCTTACGTAGAAATAAAAGAAGACGATAAAGAGTGGAATGAGCTTGGTAGAAATACTGAGAGAACTAAAACCTTATTAGGTAAATATAGAAAATATACTCTATCAAATAATAAAAACTTAGAAGCAGTAGCTGTTTTCTATCCTTGTTCCGACGGTGTTACTTACAAAATGAGTTTGTTATCAAACAAGGATTATGCGATGAAAATCGTTGATTATGTAAAAGATAACTATAAAAAAGACCTTGTTGCAGGTGGTCATAGCAATCGTTGTGGTGGTACAATTCAAACAACAAATCCAGAAGAACAACATGCTTGGGTAAATAATTTTATCAAAGCTTCTGAAAATATTGAATACTAGTTTTCTGTTTGAGGTTCTTCTTTAGTTTCAATTTCTTCTTGAATATTCTTTTCAAGTTTTGATTTGATGTCTTCAAAAATAAAATCACTTGCGTTTGAATTAAAATATTCGCCGTCTTTACCGATTATAGTAAATCTTTGTTTTAAATTGTAATCGTTTTGTGCAAGTAATAAATCTTCCAAAACAACGTCTAAAGCTTCTTTTGATGATATTTTATAGAAGGTTTTAAAAATCTTTTCACTAATTTCATTACCTTCAAAAGGTTGTTTGCTACTGTTAATATAGATTATTGGGTTTCCGCAAGGAAAATAATTCATCGCAGAATTGATGCTATCTGTCAAAAGAAGGTTTGATGTTTTAAAAATTCCTACGATTGATGAATATTCTTCAAGTTTTACGTTTGGTAATGAGCTAAATGAATTGAAAAATTGGTCAAATTCCTCTTCTGTTACAACAGAATTTTCTAAACATTGTTGTTTGAATTTTGTATCTTGTATTACAACAAAGCTGTATTGAGGGTGTGTCGCAATATAATCAAGTATAAATCTTTGGTTTTCTCTATAACTTGCGATGTCGTAATTTTCTGATACTGTATAAGACGGAATATAAACGATTCGGTTGTTTTCTACTGTGCTAGGAACATTCCATAATTTATCGTATGTAGAATTTGTGTCTTGTTGATATTTTTCAAACAATGTAAAACCAGACACGGCTGAATGTTTATAAGATTTTAAACTATATTGATTTGATGAATACAATTGCCAACTGTTTGATAATCTATCTTTTACTAAATCATCATCAATTGAATAAGCTTTATTTGTGTTAAATTTAGGTTCAATATAACAAGTTAAAGCAAATTCTGAAAGTTTTGCTGGTGTGTATTCGTCTTTTAAGTATTGAGGGTGTTGGTAAATGATTAAGTCTGGTCTAAGAGCTTTTATCATAACGCCTTCACCTGTGTCAGAACCGTCAATACATTCCATGCCTTGTTGGTTAAATTTATCAATTGTGTATTGTAAATTTTGACATTCTTCTTTTGCTGTGCTTGGTAAAGCTACAATTGGCAATACTTTAAAGTTTTCATCACTTCTGAATTTGTAGTATAAATTTGATAATGTCCATTCGTTATAATCAAATGCTAAAAATAAAACTCTCACAGGTTTTTCTGAGTTTTTTAAATTGAAAACTTTTGTTTGGTAATTAAGTCTTGAATATACTTCGTCATCTGAATATTCAATTAAAGCTTTTAATATTGGTAAAACTTCCTTTGTTTGCTGATATGTGTTAAAAGACATTTTTAACACATTGTATAAATCTTTTATTTTTACCAATAGAGGTTTATCTAATAGATTTACGAATTGAACTCTCTTTTTTACAAGATGATTTTGTCTTAAATATTTTTTGAAATCATTGCTTGTGTTTTTTAGGTTAAGAATTACATCTGCTCCACAAAAATATAAATTTTGAACAGAAATTATTTTAAACTCTTCTTGTTCAAAAATGTTTGAGCTTGTTATTTTATCATCACAAACCCCAATTATATTGAAATATTCTTTTATATTAAACTTAGAGCAAATAGCTTCTAAAATTTCATTTGCACCGTATAAAACTACTTTTTTGTTTTGTAGTGCTTTACTTAGTTTTTTAAGTCTGAGTTCAATTTGTATTTTTTCAAGTTTTTCTAAAATATAAAAGTTTTCTTTCATAATACCTTTATTTTAGGATATCAAGGGATATTGTCAAACAAAGGGGCGGTTTTCTCAAGAAAACCGCCCCTTTGTATAAAATTTTAACTATGCAAAGACTCTGGATTCGTCTACATAACATGCTGCAACACGTCGTTGTAAATCGGCTTTTGAAATATGTCCATCGCCGTCTTTATCAAGACCTTTGTTGTAAGAATAAGTCTTACCGTCAGAAACTGATGTTAATACATCACGTTTTGCTCTTCCTGGCATGAATACTAATGCGTATAGATCTGCACCAGAAAGTCGTTTACCTTCAAGACCTGCATTCTTTTTAACCATATTGAAATATTTTTCAACATAATCAAGTTGTTGTGTTGGAGACATTCTGCGTAATTCGTCAGTTGTTGTACCCAACATTTTTGCAGTTGCTGGCATGAATTGGATTAAACCTGTCGCACCACCTTTAGGGTTTCTAGCTGTAGATTTTAAGCCAGATTCTGAGTTCATTACTGCTAATAAGTCTTTATAATCGCAACCGATGCGTTGTGAAATATCTTTAGTCTTATCTAAGAATGCTTTATCAAGTTTAGTGTTTGGAGTATTTCCATAACTTGGGTTCAAGGTTTGTTGGTAATTACCTTGTGCGCCTTGCATTGATAAGTTTCCAAAACCTCCATTTGATATACCAAATGGATTTAATTTGTTATTGCTTGAAGATGTATCACTAGAAACTTCTGTGCTACCAGATTTTTTAGGAATAGAAACCTTCAAGTTTGATTGAAGTTCTTTTCTTTGTTTTCTAGTCATGTGCGTTTCATCTGCAATTTCTGCAAAAATTTCGTTTAAATCTACTCCTGCAGCTTCAGCTTGTTCTTTAAGCATTTTCATCTGCTTTTCAATAGATTTTTTAACAGTAGGACTTGTTTTTTCATTGCCGTCTGCATCTTTTGTTTTTAGTTTTTTAGACAAACTTACAAGCGACTGAGCTTTAGTCTTTAATTGAGTTTTCATTGCATCAGAAGTATAGGTATCTTCTGTACCACCAATTAAATCATTGCCAAAAAGAGATGCATTATTTCCAAGCCCGCCGAGTGCGTTCTGCATTGAGCTTGTCGAGGTTGGCATGTTGATTTTACCAATATTTACATTACTTACTTCAGGCATAATTATCCCACACTTATATACTATTATACACTTACATGAAGTACTCTAAACGAAAAATATTGCCTATTTTCGCCGAATATTTAATATTTGTTTACAATACTACACTTTTTATTAAAGTTTATTTTTTTTATTCCGTCAATACTTCTGTAAGAGTATAATCAATTTGAGATTTATCATGAACGTAAACAGTGTGAATAACGTTAGTAGCGTTAGTAAAATTCAAAGTCCGAATAATGTAAGAAAGGTTGTAGATACTGGACTTAAAAAAGATACTTTTGAAAGAACTTCTTTCAAGGGTAATTTTAACGTTGATAATGCTGTCAAAGAATTGAAAGATTTGAAAAACTTTAAAGGTACTCCGAAGTTTACTGATGACAAGATTGAAACAATTAAAGGAGAATTGGTTAAATCACCAGATAAGTGGGAACCTTTTAAGGAATTAGTTCAAAATCCTAAAATTTTGGGTTCAATGGCATGTGATATTGTCGCAAAGGATACTCAAGTTGTTAAAGGTCTTGCAGATTTATCAAAGGTTAAGAAAGGAGATGAAACACCAAGATTTACACCTTTTGATATTAAAGCACTTTCAAATAGTTTGAACAAAACAGAAGAATTTGATAAGGCAAAGGTTTTGTCTAAGAGTGATTTAGGTATCGATGATTTAGTCGCATTATCTAAGAATGAAAAATTAAAGAATCCAGAAAAAGTCGTTGAAAACTATGACAAGATGAAAACACGTTGTGGTAGTAATCTGTTGTCGTTGTCTTTTAAAACTGACGACTATGATTCAAATTCTTTTGCACTTGTTGCTGATTTGAAGGATACAAGTAAAAAGATTGAGTTGTTCGACAAAGATATGAACAACATTTCATCAGAAGAAGTTCAAGCCTTCAAACACCCAAACGGACGTCAATATCAAATTAAAAAGACTGTGGACAGAAGAAATAATTCTGTGTCTAAAGTTAGACTTGAGGTGAGAAAAAATATGCCTCAACCTGTCTTGATAAATGAGGTTCGTGTTATTAAGGATAAAGACGGCAAAACTCTAAGAAAAGAATATACCGACCAATCAGAAGTTGCTGGTGTTTTAAATATTAAACACATATTTCCAGACGGAACAGAAAAAGTTTTATCTTCTGGTACCGTTGACAAGAAAACGGGTATAACTTCTGTTAAAAAGGATATGACTTCGCTAGACGGAACTCGTACTCAGTATTTGTACGAAGATGACCCACAAGGTAATAGAATTAGCGATTATATTATCACTGACAAAGACGGTAAAACTCTGTTGAAAAATTCACAATCTTTTGAAGTTCTTTCTGATAATAAATTTATTTCAGCAAAGAATGATAAAAAGTATGAAATTACTGTTAATGATAAAGAAATTGATATTAAAGATTTGAATACAAAAGACTCTTCAAAAATCACTTTTGAAAACTATCTTGACGGTAATAAAGATAAAATTTTGACAGCATTAAAACGAATGCCTGGTGAAGAACTTATAGCGCTAGGTAAAACAACAAAACACCTAAACGGTATTGATGATATCAATTACTCAACTTATGGTGCTGTTAATAAACGTATTAAAACAGGTGATAACTTGTATGTAATGTTGCACGAACTTGGTCATGCAAAGGATTACAACGAAGTTGATGTTAAACAAGAAGAAACTTTGAAAAAATCAATTTTCTCAAATAAACAAGTAAATGAAGTCTTTGAAAAAGAAAAAGAAGAGTTTGATAAAGCCTTTCCTACTGCTCAAAGAGAACATATCAATTACTTTATTAAAACATCTGAGCACAAAGACGGTTTGCAAGAAACAATTGCAGAAACAAATGCCTTGTTGAATACTTATAACAATGAGGACTTGTTCTCAATTCGTTCTCAATATTTGCAACAATATTTTCCAAAAACAATAACAGAAATCTCTAAATTGCTTGCTTCTACAAAATAGATGTATTAGGATAAGTTTTATGATTACAAGAGAAGTAAATGATTGGCTGAGAAAGCTTGAAACAACAAATTATCCAATGGAAGAAGCTATGAAAGATTTGGCAGAATTTTCACGTTATTTGTCTCGTGAAGATTTGGTTTTTATTAAACGAAAATTGAAAAATATTTTTCATCTTTAATTGTGATAAGTATGGGTTGAACTCTGCTGAAAAATAAGTTATAATATAGGAACAACAAGTGGCAATTAGCGAAAGCTAAAATTTTACACCACAAGTTTTATTTATGAAAATAAAGCTAGCGTTACGACGACAATCATGAACGCTAGCTTTTGTTTATTGAACAAAAGCGCTATCATAAAATATATGACGGCTAGCGCCTTAATTGTTACCATAAGCAACACCTCCAATCCCAGCGTTAGTTGCGCTGTTTTGAAAAATGTGTGGTGTCCACTTGTTGTCTTAAATTTTCATTGTTCGAGTATTTATTTTATTATATATATTTAAAGAAATTCTTCCATACTTTAGATATATTATTTTAAGTTTACTTTTTACGTTTTGAAAATAATTTAATTATCCTACATATTAGCCATGTGTAGGGCTTTTTAGGCTGTTTGTTTTTATTAAAATCTTCACAAATGTTAAAATTTTTATTAAACTCTTGATATTCAATTCTAGTTTTGCTAGTATTCAATACTAGAAAGAGTTAGTTATTTTCTGAGATGTATTTATCCCCCTAAAAACTAACCCTCAAAACCAGATAGCGAGGTAATGTTATGAATATTTTTAAGAAAATGTACTGCAGAATTTTTCAGTTTTGTTTTAAAGTTGCAATTCCAATGCTTCCTTATTACAATCCAACAATTCTTAGTAAAATCGATGATATCCCAGAAGTTTTAGCTAAAAAGAAAATTAAAAACTTAATGCTTGTTACAGATAAAGGCGTTAGAAGTTTTGGTATAACTCAACATTTAGAAGATATTTTAGTTGAAAATAATATAAATCTTACAGTGTATGATGATGTGGTTTCAAACCCTACAATTGCAAATGTTGAAATGGCAAGAGAATTGTATTTGAACAATAAATGTGAAGCCTTGATTGGTTTTGGTGGTGGTTCTGCTATTGACTGTGCAAAGGCAGTTGGTGCACGTATTGCAAATCCTAAAAAATCTATTCAAGATATGGCAGGAATTTTGAGAGTGTTTAAGAAAATTCCTCTTCTTATTGCAATTCCTACAACTGCAGGTACTGGTACAGAAACTACTGTTGCAAGTTTAATCACTGATTCAAAAACAAAACATAAGTATATGATAAGTGATTTTCCTTTAATCCCTAAATATACAGTTTTAGACCCAGAAACAACAAGAACTTTGCCAAAAAATATTACGGCAAACAGTGGTGTAGATGTTCTTGTACATGCTGTTGAAGCTTATATTGGTAATTCAACAACTAAAAAGACAAGAGAGCAAGCTCTTGAAGCGACAAAACTTGTCTTCCAAAATCTAAAAAGAGCTTACGATAACGGTGATGATATGAATGCTAGAGAAAATATGCTTTGGGCTTCATATCTTGCAGGTTGCGCATTTACAGTTTCTTATGTTGGTTATTGTCATTCTATAGCACATTCTCTTGGCGGAATGTACAATACTCCACATGGGCTTGCAAATGCTGTTCTTATTCCGTATGTTTTAGAAGCTAATGGTGATAAAATTTATAAACAGTTGAAAGATTTGGCGATAGCTGCTGGTCTTGCAAAAGAAAATACACCAGAAGAGCAAGCTGCAAAATCATTTATCAATTCAATTAAAATCTTGAATAAAAGTTTGAATATCGGAACAAAACTTCCAGAACTTCAAATGAAGGATATAAAAGTTTTAGCTGAAAATGCTTCAAAAGAGGCTAATCCTATTTATCCTGTTCCAGTTTTAATGGACGAAAATGAATTGCAACAACTTTATTACAACCTTCTTGATGAAGATAATTCAAAAGAAGACTTAGCTCAAATTCAGAAAGGTGAACTAATTCATGCGTAATTTGTTAGAAAAACAAAAAGAATTTTTCAAAAGTGGTAAAACTTTAGATATTAAATTTAGAATTGAATATTTAAAGAAACTAAAAGTTGCTATAAAAAATAACGAAAAAGAAATTTTAGAAGCTCTAAAATTTGACTTAGGAAAAAGTGAAACAGAAGCTTATATGTGCGAAGTTGGCTTAACTTTAGACGAAATTTCTTATATGCTAAAAAATATCAAAAGGTTTGCCAAAGAAAAAGTTGTTCCAACACCTTTAACAAATTTTCATGCAAAAAGTAAAATAAAACTTGTTCCTAGAGGAAATGTATTAATTATGAGTCCTTGGAACTATCCATTTTTGCTTTCAATGGAACCTTTGATTGATGCGATTTCTGCTGGAAATACGGTAATTTTAAAACCTAGTGCTTATTCTCCTAAAACGACTGATATTGTTTATAAAATTATTGAAGAAGTTTTTCCTCAAGAATACGTAGCGACTGTAAAAGGCGGCAGAGAAGAAAATAGAGAACTTTTGTCATATAAATATGATTATATTTTCTTTACAGGCAGTTCAAATGTTGGTAAAGAGGTTTTGAGAAATGCGGCGGAACATTTGACACCTACTACACTTGAGCTTGGTGGCAAGAGTCCTTGTATTGTTGATAAGACTGCAAATATTAAATTAACTGCCAAAAGAATTGTTTTTGGTAAATTTTTGAATTGTGGTCAAACTTGCGTTGCGCCTGATTACATTCTTTGTTGTAAAGAGATTAAGGATAAATTGATAAATGAAATTAGAAAAGAAATTAAAAATCAATTTGGTCAAAATCCTCTTGAAAACAATGATTACGGTAAAATCATTAATGAAAAACATTTTAACAGAATTAAAAATCTTATAAATTTTGAAAAAGTTGTCGTTGGTGGCAAAACCAATCCTGAAACATTAAAGATTGAACCAACTGTTATGACTGACATAACTTTGGACGACAATGTTATGAAGGAAGAGATTTTTGGACCAGTTCTACCGATTTTAACTTACGAAAGTTTAGATGATGTGGTTGAAACTGTTGAAAATCACCCACACCCATTGGCTTTGTATATTTTTTCAGAAAACAAAAATAATATTGAAAAAGTTCTAAATCATTGTAGATTTGGTGGTGGTTGTATAAATGATGTTGTTGTTCATTTAGCTACATCTGAAATGCCTTTTGGTGGTTTTGGAGAAAGCGGTATGGGCTCATATCATGGTAAATTTGGTTTTGAAACTTTTTCGCACAAGCGAAGCATTTTAGATAAAAAAACATGGCTAGACTTGCCAATTAGATACCAACCTTATAAAGGTATCTATAAAAAGCTCCTCCGAATTTTTCTTAAATAAATGAATCGTCAATTGCCTTATCAAAGTTGATAAGGCTTATTTTTTATTATAAATGTTTGAAAATTTCTTTGGCGATTTTTTCATGCTCTGTGGGTTCAAAATGCAATCCGTCAATGCTTGAAGGTGTTGCAACTTTGTTTAAATCAATAAAATCGCAAACATATTCTTTTGATATTTCTAAATAAATTTCTGATAAATGTTTTGATTTTTCTATTGAATTTTTGTCAAAAAGTGTTGAAAATATTGGACTTTTTAAGACATTTTCTGTTAGTTCTGTTGGCGAAATTAAAATAATTTTTGCATTAGGACAACTCTTTTTAGTGATTTTAATTAGATTTGAAATACCTTTTCTTATATCGTCAAAAGATACATTGTATTGAAATTGCAAATCATTTGCACCTATTGCAAGAATTAATATATCAAGGTCTTTATTTAGTAATTCTGGTAGGATTTTGTAACCTGTGAACATTTTACCTGCTGAATTGTCGGAAAAAGCTGTTCTGTTGTTGCAACCAGCTTCTATAATATGATAATTATTTTGACAAAGGTTTTGTAAAATACCAGTCCAACGAGAAGATTTATCAAATCTTTTGCCGTTTTCTGGGTTAAATCCAAATGTGTTACTATCTCCAAAACATAAAATATTTTTCATAAATTAATTATATCAAAAAAGAGCAATTTAGATTAAATGAAGGATTGTGTTCATGCGTTACCTACCTCATAATTAAATTTAGAGGAAGGTAGGAATATAAATGACAGCCGGAATAGAATTTAACAGAGGTTATAACTCTAGCTACATAATGTTGCCATTATCAAAAATTAAAGATGAAAATGGTAAAATGATGGTTGTTAGTAGTTCAGATAAAGAACTTGATGCAAAAATCAATGCAAGAAATTCAATGCAAAACCTTGATGAATTGCGACAAGCAGATTCAAATGGCGACGGCATTTTGTCGTTAAATGAAATAAAAAATTGCAAAAACAAATCAGAGTTTATGGAAAAGTTAGAACAAGCTATGATAAAATTTAACTCAAATCCAAACAGAGATTACTCAAAAAATCTATTTGAAGAATGGGTATAAGCTTAGAAAGCTACATTTGTTCCACAAAGTCGTGTACGTCCATTTCCAAAATTTTTGTGATTTCTTCTCTATCTCTAGCTTCGCCAAAAATAACCGCAAATAGAGGTTTTTCTCTGTAATCTATTTTTCTGAAATCTAAAACTTTATAGAAAAGGTTTTCTAAAGCAGAATAATCAAATTTTATTGAAGATTTATCTATATCTACAGGTGTTTCCGCCATTGCGAAGTAATAAATTTTGTCTTGTTTGTCTGCAAGAATTTTATCCCAATCTGGTTTTAGGTCGTTGTTGAAATATTCATAAATATTTATTCCGTAAGCATAGTATGCCAAATCGGTTGTACACCAGCCTGCAAATCTCATTGGGTTAATTTCAACTGGAACAATTGTTGTGTCATCTGTTTTTATAACCTCAATGTGCATTGGAAAATTCTTGATAGCTAGAGTTTTGCCGATTTCTCCCAACATCTTTTCAAAAGATGAAAGGTTTTCTTTTATAACTTTTCCTGATGAAATATAAGCTCTGTCGCTAACATCATCTTCGCTGACAAATGGGTGTTGGAAAATGTTTAGTATAACAGGAGTGCCGTTTTTGTCAAAATATGTATCTATTGCAAATTCTTCGCCTTGAATGATTTCTTCAACAATAAAACTTGATGAACTCAAAACTTCTTTTGGGAAATTTTTTGCAAACATTTCAACTTCTTTATTTATGGTATTTACTGTGGCTTTCCATTCAGAGTGAGAAGATACTTTGTGAACTCCCATACTCAAAAATCCAACAGTTGGTTTGATGATAAATTGTTCTGGAAAATCCGAAATGTCGATTGTGTTTAATTCATCTAAGGTAATTTCTTTGAAAAAGAAGTTTGGGTAAATTGGTTTAATTCCTTTTCTAAATTCAAACTTGTTTTTGCAAAGAGTGATTAATCTTGCTAAATCAGTATTTTGAAAATTATTTAGAACCCAGTTGATAGAGTTTTCTGAGTTTGAATAAACTTTCAAACTGTTCTTTGCAGAGATTTCATCGATTAAATTTAATCTGTATTTAGATGAATAATTTTTTGCTATTTCGTTTGAAAGCACTTCAAATTGATTTTTTTCTAAAGTCTTTAGCATTAAATCTGAAATATATGGTGCTTCTAATATAAACATTTTGTCTTTTCCTTTTTTCTTTGATTATATTATAAACACGCAAAAATTTTTCTTGATTTTTTGGGGCAAAATTTCGGATTGGGATTTCAAAACTAATTACAAATTATCCCAACAAAAAAAGGGCTTTCGCCCTTTTTTGGAAAATTCGGAGACGCAGGGATTCGAACCCTGGATACAGATTGCTCCATATAACACCTTAGCAGGGTGCCGCCTTCAGCCAACTCGGCCACGTCTCCAAGATATTATTTAATTGTCATATTTATATAATAACATAAACTTCCTATTTTTTGTCCTTTGTTAACCTTTGTTAATTTTATCCTTTTTATTCCTTCTATATTTATAGTATTATTTATTTATGAATTTAGATGCGTTTATAGATAGCTTATTATCACCAGTAGCCGACAAAATTTCTGGAGTAATCTTTTCTTCTATCACTATTCACGGTGTGAAAGTTGAATTTTTGATTGCTCTTCTTATGTTCGCCGCAATTTATTTTACTTTCAGATTGCGCTTTATTGGTCTATGGGGGTTTAAGCACGCATTACGTTTAATCGCAAATAAATTTGAACACAAAGACCTAATTAAACGTAAAAAGAAAGGTGAAGTTTCATCTTTTCAAGCCCTAAGTGCTACAATTTCATCTTCTGCCGGTATCGGTAATGTTGCCGGTTCTGCTGCAGCTGTCTCTGTCGGCGGTGCGGGTGTAATCTTTTGGATGATTATTGCAGGGCTATTTTCTATGGCACTTAAATTCTCAGAAGTTCTTCTAGGTGTAAAACTTCGTGAAGTTCACCCAGACGGCACAACTGCTGGTGGACCTATGTATTACATTTCAAAAGGTCTAAAAGGTAAAGTTTTAGGTAAAATCGCTCCTCATTTAGGTAAAATATATGCCTTCTGCTCTGTCCTTGCAGTTATCGGTGGTTGGAATTTGTTCCAAATCAATGCAATGACAACTCAAATTACAGAAGTAACAGGTGGAGAAGCTAGTATTTTTGCTAACAACAGTTGGATACTAGGTCTTATCGTTGCAACAATAACTTGGGTAACAATTATCGGTGGTATAAAATCTATCGGTAAATTTACTGAAAAAGTTACTCCGATAATGTGTGTACTTTATTTGACAAGTATTTTAATCATTACATTAATAAATTTTGAAAATATTCCACATACAATTCACACAATCATTGTTGAGGCTTTTCACCCTCGTGCAATGGCTGGCGGTATGTTTGCTTGTATGCTTTGGGGTTTTAGACGTGCAATGTTTGCAAACGAAGCGGGTCTAGGTACTGCGCCAACTGCGTTCGCTGCGGTTAAAACAAGTAAACCAGTAGCGCAAGCCTTCATTGCAATGTTGCAACCATTTGTAGATACTTGTATCGTCGGTGTTTCAACTGCATTTGTAATCGTTGTAACTGGTGAATATCTTCACGTACACGGTATTGCTGGTATTGAATTAACTTCAAAAGCTTTCGCAACAGCTTTTCCATTCTTCCCAATTTTATTAACAATTATGGCAAGCTGTTTTGTAATGGGTACAATGCTTTGCGGTTCATATTATGGTTTGCAAGGTTGGCATTTCTTAGTGGGCGAATCAAAATTTAAAACAAGATTTTTTCAATTACTATATTGTATTTGTATCGTAATCGGTTCCGCTATGAACTTTAAAAGTATCATCAATTTATCAGATGCGGTAACATTGTTTATGGCTGTACCAAACTTATTCGCATTGTTTATCCTTTCTAACGTGGTGGTTAAAGAGGTTAAACGTTATTGCAAAAAATATGATGTAGGTCTATTTAGCGAAATAAAAGACGAACCTTACGACGAAGATAAAGATGTAGAGTAGATGCGTAAGCCGAATAATCCAAGGCAAAAATTTGGATTGCTTCGCTAACGCTCGCAATGACATATGGCGCTCACACCGGCTTACGCATTATGCTCCTGTGGGTTTCGGACTTCTTCCAATCGTTCCTCTCACAAAACAATACTTAATTGTTTTGTTCGGCAGAGTGTCGCTATCGTAGTGTTCGCCTGCTTGCCACACTGACCGTGTGTCAACACCGCTCACACCGGCTTACGCATTATTTTTTAAATGAATCGCAAATCAAGTCTTTTTTTCTAAAGATGTCTTTTACTTTATCGACTACGACGTTTTTGTCCATGTCTTCCAATTCTTTTTTCATAATAGCTTTTTCAAGCACAGCCTTATTATAAATTGAAGAGCATGTCTCTGATTTATCTACGTGTAATTTTAATTTTGCTAATTGTTTTTCTTTTTCTTCTATGGATTTTTTTAAATCTTTTTTCTTAATGTCTTTTTTGTTCATATTATTAGAATAGTATCTTTGATTTGAAATTTTATCACTCTTTTGGTGTATTTAGATAAAAACATTATTCTCCAAAAAGTTGATTTTTATGGAAATTTAATTTACATTCTTAATAATTATTTATATTTATTATACATCTGGGTTTAGATTTGTTAGAATAAAATATATAAATAGCATTATAGGAAGAGAAATATAAAATGGCAGATATAAATGTTGATAGACTAACCGAAAAGTTGGCGCAACTTGGCGATATTCTTGACGGGATTAGAACTCAGAACGCACTTAATATTGACGGTACTAACAGAACTCTTAGTTCAGTTACTGAAAAACTTGCAAAGTTAGATGACCTTTCAACTGACGAATGCTCTTCTTTAATGACTTCTCTTATTGGAGAATTAAAGAAAAATCTTGATGACAAATATTCTCTTCTTAACATAAAATTTGCCGAAATTGATTCTCAATTCAAAGATTTAATCAGATTAAATGCCGATAATCTTGAACAAAATCAAATCAAAGAACTTTTTGATATTATTTCAACAAACTTGAACATTTTTTCAAAACAAGTTATGTCTCAAGGTGATATCTTAAACGAAATCACTTTAAGAATTGAATCTTTGAGAATGGAATCTTCTCAATACAGAGACACAGCAAAAACTATTGCATCTATCAGAAATGATATCGAAAAATTTAACAATGGTTTTGAAAGTATTGTTTTAAACATCAATTCAAGCTTTGAAAAAGTTCAAGAAGAATTAAAAAATCAAAGCATTGATGAATTGAGAAACAAAGTTGAAGATATGACAATGACTATGAACACTGTCATATCAACTATTCAAATTTTTGATCAAAAGAACAAATATCTTGATGAATTATTAAATCAAGTTTCTAAAAAAGAAGACATTGACAAAGCAAGAGAAACAATGTCAGCAATTATTGAACAAAATAAAATGTTGACAGAGAGTGTTAATAATCTTGCGAGTGTTAGTGATTATGACGGTTTAGTTGCTCAACTTGATGATGCAAGAGGTTTGATTGTAGCTTCTAACAAAAAACTTGTTGATGATTTAGCAAAATTAGAAGTTACTGTTAAAAACATTTTATCAATTGAAGATTTTGAAGTATTTAAAAAAGATGTTTCAAAATTAATCTATGAAGTTATCGAGTCTACAAACGTTGCAAGAGGCGAAGTTTTAGGTACAACATCTGAAATCAGAAACCTAATTACTGTAATGAATTCTCTTGATTTCAAAACAATTTTCAACAAGGTTTTAAACAACCTAACAGGTCTTGAAAGCAATGTTAAAACTACAATTTACGAAGTTATAAACAAAATTACTCAAGAATCTGAAAGTTTAAATACAAGATTATCTGCTGATTTAGGTGGAAAACTAGACGTTATCAATGATAATATTTCTAAAATTCCAGGATATACAACAGAAAAAATTTCAACAACTTTGAATGATTTATCAAATAAATTGTCAATGATTCAATCAGACGTTAAAGAAGCAAATAATCTTTATACAGAAAGTTTCTCTTCAAAATATGATATTTTAGCTGACAAGTTAAATACAACAAACGTTACCCTTGATACTATTTCAAGTTTAGGTATCAGCTCTTTGAAATTCAATATTGATGACTTGTCTCAAAAATTAGAACAAACAAAAGATTATTTATCAGAAAGCACTAAAGATAGTTATAGCGACATCTTAGACAAGATGAAAACTTTGACAAAAGGTTTAGAGCTTTTAGATGACAAAATTTCTCGTCCAAACAATGATGCTATTGAAATTGTTTTAACGAAGGTTTCTGAACTTACAAGAAAAGTTGAAGACTTTAACATAAATATTGAAAAAGTTGAGTTTGCAGAAAACATCAATCGTTTAAAAGAAGTTTTAAACTTTATGCCAGAAATCATCAAAGAAAGCATTAAGAAAGACTTTACAACAACTATTGAAACAGATATTGCAACAAGAATTGATGACCTTGAAAGTTTAGTTTCAAATATTACTACTGAATATTCAAACTCATTAACAGATTTCAAAACAAAAGTTGCTGATTCAATTGATATCATCAAAGACAACACTGAAACAAGTGATATCAAATTAAATAATACAGTTTTTGAAATCAATGCAATGAAGGCTGAAATTCAAAAGATTTATCTTGAATTAACAAAAATGACAGAAGAACAAAGCCAAAGATTTGTTGATGTTCAAGATAATACAGTTAACAGAATTGAAGAACTTTTGAACAATTTATCAAATCTTTCTGCAAATGTTCAAGAAGGCACTCTTCAATCTTCTGCTGTTGATTACAAGGCTTTATCAGATAAATTAGACGGTATTTTAGAAACTCTTCAAAATAGAAAAACTATTGAAGAAAAACTTGATAATTCAGAAGATGAATATCCAAACGAAATGAGCGAAGATGCTTATTTAAGAATTGAAGCTAAAATCAATAAATTAAAAGATCAAATCAACTTCAATTCAGTAAACTATTTTGAATCAATGAAGGATAGCACTCATCAAATCTTAGAAGAGATTGAACCTATCAAAGATAGACTTAAATCTTTTGCTGATGAAGATTATCAAACATTGATGAATGATTTCAAAATTCAACTTGAATATTTTACAAACAAATTAAAATCTTTGTTTAACGAGGTTGAAGGTACAGAAAATTCAAACATTTTGAACAATTTGTTTGCTGGTTTGGCATCTTTAAATGGCAAAATGGAAGATGTTGAAAACGGACTTAAAAACTTGGTTCAAAACGGTGTTGCAACATCACCTGCACAAGGACAAGTTATTCCTGCAAATGTTAATATTGATGATGCTAATGTGGCAAATCTTGCAGAAACATTGAGAACTCTTAATGCTTCTAACATTGTTGAATTAACAAAAGGCATGGACGCAATTAATCAAAAATTAGACTTGTTGACAGCGCAAGAAAAAGAAGTTGATTTCTTGTCTCCAGAAAAAGGTATCGAACAATTATCTAAATTAAATGAAATTATCAGTGTTGAAAAATTGAACGCATTAAACAAATTAAATTTATTAGATAAGTTAGAAACTTTGAATGTTTTAGATAATATTGATAAAATTCCACAAATCAATACTTTCTTAGAACTTCAAAACCAATTAAAAGAAATTATTATTGCACTTGACCAAAAAATCAATGCTTTCTACAAAAACATGGAAGGTATTGATAGATTATCTGGCGATATCAAGGCAAGTTTTGAAGCTTCAAAAGAAGATATGTTAAAGAATGCTTTGAAAGTATTTGAACAAATTTCTTTTGTGGAAGAAGCTGAAGATATTAAAGATTTTATTTCTGACAATGTTGTTTCAGAATTAAAGAGTGTATCAGAAGGATTAGTTGAAAACGTAAAAGAAATCAAAGGTTTAAAACACGTTATCAATTCTAGCAATCCTCTTGAATATTCTGAACTTGAAGGTGATTTTCAAAATATTCAAAATGCTTTTGACAGATTAAAAGTTGAAAATATTGCACCATTAGTTGACGGTTTGCAATCAATTAGAGAACAAATTAATGTATTAAAAACTGGTACAACAATTGATGACGGTTATTCTTACGCAATGCAAGATATTGAATCAGATATTGCAAAATTGAGAATGACTTTGAATGAAATTCAAACAGAATTTAGAAATAATACGAAACTAGATGCTGTTGTACAAAATATTGAACAACTTGTTAATTTCTTGGACGGTTTGAAATTCGACTTTACAAGAGAAGATATGGCAAATATGCAACGTCATATTACTCATATGGCAGATGAATTAACTGACTTGTCTTCAAGAACAAATAAACTTATTCTAACTTCTGAAGATTCAAGAAGTGATATTAAAAATACAGTTTTACGTTTTGAACAATTGTTGAGTCAAACTTACAATAATATCAAGCCAATTGCGGATATGAATATTAGTGTAAAAATGGAAACAATTAATTCATTAATCGATAATATTTCAAAAGTTACAGAAACTCACGCTAAATTGATTAACAATATCAATGAAAAAATTGACGTTGTAGAAAACAATGTTATTGAAAACATTAAAGAAATGAAAAAATTGATGCCACAATCAGGTTCAGTAATCGGTGTTCTTGAAAGAAAATTTGAAGAACAAGAAGAAAGACTTGCATCAATGGAAGAAAAACTTAACGAGTTTATGGAAAGCTTTGATGCAAAAGGCGATGGCGAACTTGCTAAGAAAATTAATAATATTGATAAACAATTAGCTAAGTTGAATAAGAGTATCGAAAAAGTTACATCATACGTAGACGAGGAGTAAGTTTATGACTAATTGTGTTGTGATATATTGCACTGTGCCTACTAAAAATGATGCAAAATCAATTGCGAAAATTCTTCTTACTCAAAGATTAGCAGCTTGTATTAATATTATGGAAAAAGTTCAATCTATATTTAGCTGGCATGATGAAATTTGTGAAGAAAAAGAACTTTTGATGATGATAAAAACTAAAAGAATACTTTTTGATAAGGTAAAAACTGCAATAAAAATGATTCACCCTTACAATATTCCGGAAATCATTGCATTACCTATTGAAGAGGCTGATAGTGAATACTTAGAATGGATAAATACGGAAACAGCAGACTAAAAGAACTTGTAAAATTTATTGAAGAGCAAGGACTTGTAGTTAATATGAATACAAAGGCTCGAGGACACTTGGGCTTTTTTACTAATGGTCGAATTGATATTTCTAAAAATACGCCAGAAGAAAGAGTTATCCCTACTCTTTTGCACGAGTATTCTCACTATATTCATTCTCAGTTGGAAAATAATATTGCAAAAACTGGTGGCTCTTTAAAAATACTTTTTGATACAGAAAACGATGAAGAAATTTTAGAGGAATTGATAGAGGTTACGCATTTTATTGACGAAAACTCTTTGCACAAAAAGCTTTCGTATCATCAAGAAGTTGTTAAAAATAAAATTAAAGAACTTGATAAAGAAGTTAAAAAAGAATATCCAAATTTTCAACGTTCTAAAAAGTTTAAAGAATTGGATAAAATTGTCAGAAAATCAAATGCTAAATATTTCTTGAGATATGACAGAGTAAAGCTTAGAGGCTGGTTGTTTCAGAAACCAAAAATTTATGCAATCGAAAATATTGAACGTGATTTTCCAGAGTTGAAACCTTCTGTTATTGCATTTATTAGACTAAAATCTTATCAGAAAAAACAGACAAGAATTGCCCAAAGAATTAATAAATTAAATAAATATTATGAACGACCAACTGAACTTTTTGCAAGATTTGTCGAAGGTCTTTATGAAGATGACGAGGAAGTAAGAGAGATTGCGCCAATCGCAACTTGCAGATTTTTTGAACTTTTACAAAAAGGTTATTATAAAAATTTAAAAGAAGTATTTACTACAATTGTAAAAATATGTTAAAATAGGTTGTTCCCATGACAATTAATTATATGTTTGGATTTTAAATAAATATCATACACAATAAAAGGAGAAAAACATGTTAGACAACAATAATATCAATATTGGCGGTGTTCGTTTTAATAAAAATGATGTACAAAAATCAGAAGTTATTAAACAAGACGGCAAGGAAATGAACAGTGTATTCTTAAACGACGGTACACAAGTTGTATATCCAGACCAAAAAGCTGAAAACGATGCAAGCATTATGCAAAAAAATGGTACAACATATACTTGGGAAACTAACCCTCGTGGAAACAATGCTACATTTGTTTCTGTAGGGCATGAAGATCCTTCATTTAAAGAAACAACTTTCAATAAATTAGAAGGTGCTCAAATTACAGGTACTCAAGGCAAAGATGACTATAGATTAAAAGGTTGCAAAGATACTAAGGTTGATGTTTCACAAAATGACGGCATTAAAGATAATGTCGAAGTAGGTAAATACAAAGCTAAAGGCGAAGCAACTGTACAATCTTCTGGAGTTACTGTTGATAAAGGCGCAGAAGATAAAGCTAAAATTCGTCAAAAAGATTAATTTACTTGTAAAAATTTTAAAAATTAAAAGAGAGTCCACAAATGTGGGCTTTCTTTTTGTATAAAATAAATTGTAAAAAATACACTTGCTTTTTTGAAAACTGCATGGTAGACTTAAAAACACGGACATACGTAGGTAAGGAGAGATATACATGATTCAACCAGTTAATGCTGTTACAGCCCCAAAATCTTTAAAAGCAATTCAACCTGTTGCAAAAAAACAAGACAAAAATTCTGAAATCGAAATGAAAGATTTAGTAGCAATAGCTATAGAATCTAAAGCTATCGACAAAAGACAAGATGATGAAACATTAGTACATTTAAAATACATCGGAAATCAATTACAAGGTATTTTAAATGCAAAAGCTGGTAAAGAAGTACGTGTTGATAAAATTGCTAATAGATTAGACAACGATGATAAAAGAAATCAAGCTCAAATAACAAGAGATGAACAAATCGTTGAATTAGGCTACATCGGCGACGTATTGAAAAAAATCAATGACGTTGAAAACGGTAAATTAGAAGAAAAACCTAGCAAACAATCTAAAAGAGTTAGGGTATAATTTTTTAATAACAAAGAGAAAGAGGGCGAAATTCAAGAATTGAATTTCGCCCTCTTTTTGTACCTATTCACAATTCACTAAAACCTACTCACTACTAAGGTCTTAGAACAGAAATTACACTATCTTTTACAAAGTAAGTGTTTGCAACTCTTTGTACATCTTCTGCTGTTACTTTGTTAATCAAATCAATGTATTTTTGTTGATAATCATAACCTAAGTGCATAATTCCGTAGTATGCAAGTTGATTTGAGCGTTGCATGTTTGTTTCTGTTACGAATTGTTGTTTACCAATAATATTGTTTTTAGCATTTTGAAGTTCTTTTTCAGAAACTTGTTCTTTTTGAAGTTTACCAATTTCGTCCATAAAACCGTCTAGAGAAACTTGGATATTTGAAGGTTCTGTAGCGATGTAGATGCAGAAATTACCGCAAGTTTTGTACATTTCGTAAGAACTTCTAACTGTGTATGCTAGACCTTTTTTGTCTCTCAAGTTCACGAATAGGCGAGAAGAAAGTCCGCTTGAACCTAAGATATTGTTGAATACAACAAGTGGTGCGTAGTCTTCTGACTCGTAAGTTGGAGCAAGCCAACCTTGATAAATTTGAGATTGTTTAGCATCTTTTTTGATAACATCTGAACGTTTTGATTTTTCTAAAACTGGAGTTGGAATTTCAGATTTAGAAGGTTCGTAAGGTAAATCCTTAAAATGTTTAGTGATTAAATTTTTAACTGTGTCAAGTGGTACATCACCAACGATTGAGATGTATTTTTCTCCGCTTGCAAGGATTGAGTTGTAAGAATTAATTACATCTTCTTTAGTGATATTATCCATTTCTGCAAGGATTGTTGTTAATGTATGACCATAGTAATGATTTTCAAATAATGTTTTGATGAAATTATCTTGAGCTTTGATTCTAGCTGAATCTAAATCAGCAGTGATTTCACCGTGCATTTTTAATTTTTCTTTATCAAAGTCTTCAAAAGTTGTGTTTTTAACGATATCTGCTAAAAGTTCAACAGTTTTTTCAAAGTCTTCGTTAAGACAAATCATTCTAAGTCTGTAATAATCTTGTTTTGAATCTGAATAAAACTCAATAGCATTTTCATCAAGTTCTGTGGCGATTTGCTCTGCAGAACGAGTTTTTGTACCTTGAGTAAATAAACGATTAATAAGAGAATATGTACCAGAGATTTTTTCTGGTTTGTTAATGCCAATGTTTAAAGTAATGGCAATTCTTGGTGTGTTAGGGCTGTTTTTGTATACAGCATTCAAATTGTTTTCTAAAGTAAAAGTGTTAATCATAATACAAATATAAAAGCACAAATATATTAAGTTTTCAATATAAAAAATGAATAAAATATATTGAAAAAAAGTATGTTCGTGTTATCGTAGTAGTATAAGTAGGTTAAAGCACACAGTTTTATTTTTTAAAAAGG
>CAVCIU010000014.1:22821-38488 GCA_963602355.1 Methanobacteriaceae archaeon | reverse complement strand
TTTATTCATGTACTTTCACGCATGTACGTTAACAAATGTTGCTACTTTTCTATTTAATTTTTTCTTTCCGTAATATATTAAAGTATTTTTGTTCTGATTTATTGCTAAACTAATCATGTTTTATTAACTTTTGTTAACAAAATCTGAAAACTCTTATTATTTCTGTAACATGGTAAAGCTCAAAAGAGATTGCTTCGTCGTGCGAAAGCACTCCTCTCAATGACAAAGGCTCCAATGCAATCAAAGATTGCAACTTCGGCACTCACGCATTCAAATAAAAAGGTCTAGGGGAGAAACCTAGACCTTTTTTATGACATTAAACTTTACTTTGAATTAGAGATTATAGACCGAATGTTGGAGCTGTGTTTTGTGCCTCGTTGCCTTCAGCCTTTTTAACTGATTGATATTCGTTAGAAATCAATGTTAATTGTGATTCGTTGTTTTCTAATTCTAATGAAATTTGTGAATCTTTTGCATTTAAAATTGCTAAGTCAGCTTGGCTTGAAGCATCTAAAATGCTGTTGATTACGTTAGAAGCATATGAAGCTTGCATTTGGCTTTGTGATTGTAATTGTTGGTAAACACCAGCTACTGATGATAAATCAGATGCTTCTAATTGGAAATCTCTTCCGTCTGCTGTGATTTTTCCACCGCTTAACAATGTTTGTAAATCATTTCCTGAACAAGATGATAAACCTTTTGAATTTAACATTTGTTGAACAGTTTCGTTGTTGCTTAAACCGTTTAAAATGTTACCAAGTACAAAGTTTTGAGCTTGAGTATTGATTTGATTTTTAGCTGCATTAATAGCTTTTTGTTTTTCAGCGATTTGTGCAGAAACTGTTTGTTGTTCTTGACTCAATTGCATAGCTCTGTAATTTAATTGATTCATTCTAGCTTTCAATTGTAATTTTCTTCCTGCGAAAAGTAAGAAACCCATTTTTTAATTCTCCGTGTGTTTAATGTCCTCGTACTATAATAAAGTAAAATTCTTTTAAAAAATTGCGTTTTTTATTGCATGTTTGTTAACAAAACTTAATAATTAGTATATACTAATCGTCAAAAACAAGGCGCCACCTGAAATTTCAGGTGACGCCTTGTTTAATAAAATATAAACTTATTGTTGTAATAATCTCTTTAATTCGTCTGGTCTTGATGATTTTGAAATAGCATCTTCAAGAGAAATCATCTTTTGTTTATAAAGGTCTTTTAGTGCCATTTCAAGGGTTTGCATACCAGCACCTTGGTTTGTTTGTATTGTTGAATAAATTTGTGCTGCTTTTGCTTCACGAATTAAGTTTGCAATTGCAGGGTTTACAAGCATAATTTCTTGAGCAAGTACACGACCTTGCTTTGAGCCGTCTGGCATTAATCTTGGTAATAGGGTTTGTGATAACACCGCAACCAAAGATGTTGATAACTGAATTCTAACTTGTTGTTGTTGACCTTCTGGGAATACGTCAATAATACGGTCAATTGTTTGAGAAGCTGAAGATGTGTGCAATGTGCCAAAAACCAAGTGCCCTGTTTCAGCGGCTGTGATAGCAAGTCTAATAGTTTCCAAGTCTCTCATCTCACCTACTAGAATAACATCAGGGTCTTCTCTTAATGCTGAACGTAGTGCATTTGAGAAGGAACGTGTATCTTGCCCTAATTCACGTTGGTGAATAATACTTTTTTTAGATTTATGTACAAACTCAATAGGGTCTTCGATTGTAAGAATATGTTCTGCCCTAGTTGAATTAATATAATCAATCATTGTGGCAAGTGTTGTTGATTTACCAGAGCCTGTAGGTCCTGTAACTAAAACTAATCCTCTTGGCTTGTCAGAAACTGTTTTAACGATATCAGGTAAGCCCAATGTGTCAAAAGAAGGTGCAACAGAATTAATTGTTCTGAATGCAGCAGCATAGCTACCTTTATCTTTGTATATATTTACACGGAATCTGCTCAAACCCTGTACACCATAAGAAAAGTCTAATTCCCATTCTTGTTCAAGTCTACGTCGTTGTTCATTTGAAAGCATTGGAAATACCAAAGATTCAACGTCATCAGGTGATAAAACTTGTTGGTCAACTCTGATAAGTCTGCCGTCAACACGAATTACAGGAGGTAAACCCGCTGAAATGTGTAAATCACTTGCTTTTTTATATGTAGCTAGTTCTAATAATTCTTCAATAAGCATATATTTATCTTATAATTTCAAGGTTAAAAGTCAATAGTTTACAAATGGACTATTTTATAGATATAATAGTGTTATGAACTATAGAGATAATGTTAGAAATTTTTGTATAATTGCACATATTGATCACGGCAAGTCTACTCTGGCAGATAGATTATTAGAGGCAACAGATACAATCAGCAAACGTGATATGCAAGATCAATTATTAGACTCAATGGATATTGAGCGAGAACGCGGTATCACGATTAAATTAAATACTGCTCGTATGAATTATACAGCAAAAAATGGCAAGAAATATGAGCTCAATTTAATTGACACACCAGGACACGTTGATTTTACTTACGAAGTTTCTCGTTCTCTAGCTGCATGCGAAGGTGCATTACTTATTGTTGATGCAACACAAGGTGTTGAAGCTCAAACATTAGCAAATGTTTACTTAGCTGCAGAACAAAATTTGGAAATCATACCAGTTATTAACAAAATTGATTTACCGTCAGCAGATGTAGAACGTGTAAAAGCGGAAATTGAAGAAGTTTTAGGAATTGATGCCTCTTTAGCAATTCCTGTAAGTGCAAAAACTGGTGAAGGTATTGGTGATGTTTTAGAAGCGGTTGTTGATTTAATTCCACCTCCTCAAGATACATCAGATAAGCCATTAAGAGCGCTTGTATTTGATAGTGCTTATGACTCATATTTAGGAACCGTTTGTTTGTTCAAAATTATGGACGGTTCTATCAAAAACGGTGATAAAATTAGATTTATGGCAACTGGTAAAGAGTATGATGTTGTCGAATTGGGTTACTTAACTCCAAACAGAGTTCCATGTGAGTCCCTAAAATGTGGTGATGTAGGTTATTTTGCCGGTTCTATTAAAGAAATTACTCGTTTTGTAGGTGATACAATTACAACTGTTGAAAACCCAGCAAGTGAACCCCTTCCAGGTTATCAGGAAGCTTTACCAATGGTCTTTTCTGGTATGTATCCAGTTGATAACGAGGATTATCAAGATTTAAAAGAAGCTTTAGAAAAATTAAAATTGTCAGATAGCAGTATTACTTTTGAGCCAGAAACCTCAAGTGCTTTGGGCTTCGGTTTTAGATGCGGTTTCTTAGGTATGTTACATATGGAAATTGCGCAAGAAAGACT
Source organism: Methanobacteriaceae archaeon (assembly GCA_963602355.1). Taxonomy (GTDB): domain Bacteria; phylum Cyanobacteriota; class Vampirovibrionia; order Gastranaerophilales; family Gastranaerophilaceae; genus UBA791. The sequence goes on along the minus strand of CAVCIU010000014.1, from coordinate 35,160 downwards.
TGAAAGAGAATACGATTTATCTCTTGTAACAACTGCTCCTTCTGTAATTTACCATGTTCATACAACAACTGGTGAAGTTCTTCAAATCGATAACCCTGCAAATTTACCACCTGCAGGTCAAATTGAATTTATTGAAGAACCTTACGTAAAAGTTGATATTATCGCGCCAAACGAATTTGTTGGTACATTAATGGATTTAACTCAATCAAAACGTGGTATTTTTATAAATATGACTTATATTGATAAAGTTCGTGTAAATCTTGAGTATCACATTCCATTAAGCGAGGTTATTACTGATTTTTATGATCAATTAAAATCTCGTACAAAAGGTTATGCAAGTATGGATTATGAATTCTGTGATTACAAAAAATCAAGTCTTGTTAAGCTTGACGTAATGCTTGCTGGTGAGATTGTTGATGCCTTATCTGTAATTTGTCATAAAGATAACGCATTTTATATTGGTCAGAAATTAACAGAAAAATTAAAGACTATTATTCCACGTCAATTGTTTGAAGTTCCTATTCAAGCTGCAATTGGTGGTCGTGTAATCGCTAGAACAAACATTAAGGCTCTAAGAAAGAGTGTACTTGATAAATGTTATGGTGGTGATATTACTCGTAAACGTAAATTGCTAGAAAAACAAAAACGTGGTAAAAAACGTATGAAAGCAGTTGGACGTGTAGAAGTTCCACAAGAAGCATTTATGGCCGTTCTAAGTCTTGAAGATGAAGGCTAATTAGATATTTAATTTATATCCGCCGCCATAGATTGTTTCTATGTACTTTTTGCCGTCTGAAATTTTATCTATTTTGCTTCTAAGATGACGAATATGTACTCTAATTGTTTCAACATCATCACTTGGAGAATATCCCCAAACATCTTGTAAAAGCTTTGAAGATGAAACCATATTCCCATGATTTTGGAATAGTAAGTTGAAGATATCAAATTCGATTGGTGTTAATTTGGCTATTTTTTCATTAATTTTAACACTATACGACTCAGGTAAAAGTGTAATTTCACCAATCGACAAAAGTTCTCTACTTGCTAATGATTCTGGAATTTGATTAGAACGTTTTAGTAAAGCTCGGACACGAACTTGAAGTTCTTCCATTTCAAATGGTTTGCATAAGTAATCATCAACCCCTATATTAAAGCCTTTAACCTTGTCGTTAAGTTGTGAAAGTGCTGTTAACATCAAAATCGGAATATCTTTTGTATTATCATTCTGTCTAATTCTTTGAGCGGTTGTAAATCCGTCTACTTCTGGCATCATACAATCTAATATAATCAAATTAGGTAGTTCTTGTTTTGCAAGAGCAAAGCCATTAATGCCGTCATAGGCTTGAACTACAATGTAGCCAGATAGTTCTAAGTTAACCTTAATTAACTCGTTTATTGCAGGGTCATCATCTATTACTAAAATTTTAATTTCCATACAAATATTATATATCGGTTTGAAAAAATAACATAAATTTTTAATTTTTATTAACCAAATATCGTGTTATAATTTAGGTTATGAATGATAAGTTAGCTCAAGATTTAAAATGTTTACCAGAGTCTCCTGGTTGTTATATTTATTATGATGAAACCGACACTGTAATTTATGTTGGAAAAGCTAAGAATTTAAAGAAAAGAATAAAAAGTTACTTTAGAAAAACTGTTGATAGACTTAAAACTCAAATTCTTGTCTCTCATATTGAAAAACTCGAGTATATTTTGACAGATTCAGAGGCAGAAGCATTAATTCTTGAATCTCAGCTTATAAAAAAACATAAACCAAAATATAATATTCTTTTGAAAGATGATAAGAAATATCCGTATTTCTTGATTACTGATGAAGAATATCCACGAATTACTGTGGTAAGAAAGAAAAATATTAATCCTGATAAAGGTCGATATTATGGTCCATACACAGATGCTAGAGCAATGTATTCGACTCTTGATTTTTTAAAAAAGATTTTTCCTCTAAAACAATGCAAAACACCAAAATTTAGAAATCGACCTTGTATTTATTATGATATAGGTCGATGTATGGCGCCTTGCCAGAATAAGATTTCATCTGATGAATACAAGAATATTATTGCGCAAGCTGAATTGTTCTTAAAAGGTAAACAGAGCGAACTTTTGAAGAAATTAATGGAACAAATTCAAAAATACTCTGATGCGGAACAATTTGAAAAAGCGGCAAGATTACGTGATAGTTATTATGATTTACAAAAAACACTTGAACGTCAAAAAGTTGTAACTGAAAATACAAAATTGAACGAAGACGTGCTTTATTTCTTGTACGAAAATGGTATTTTTATTGCTGTTGTAATGAATATTAGAGAAGGAAGACTTATTGATAAAAAACAATTTGCATATCCTAATACTTTTGACGAGGATATGACATTGCTGATTGAAACCTTTTTGAAAGATTACTATAGTTCTATTCAACAAGATTTTCCAGATAAAATTATATCTTCACACCTGGAGGTTTTAGACAAGAAGACTTACGAAGAATGGTTGAATATTCTTTCTGGAAAAAATATCAAAATTACTTATGGCAAAACTCAAAAAGGTATTGAGTTATTGAAGTTGGCGGAAAAGAATGCCCAAAACTTAATGGATACAACAAAAATTGAAGAAACAAATAAATTAAAAGATAACTTCAATGAAGTTGGTTCATATATTGTGGAAAAACTTGGTTTATCAAACTTTCCTTATCGTATGGAATGCTACGATATTTCTCACATTCAAGGTACAAATACAGTTGCATCAATGGTAGTGTTCGTTAATGGAGTTTCTAAAAAATCAGAATATCGTAAGTTTAAGGTAAACTCTACAGAAGGTAAGCCAGACGACTTCTTATCAATGAAAGAGGTACTTACTCGTAGATTTAACAATCTGGGTAAAAAGGGTTGGGATAAACCTGATTTAATCATAATTGATGGAGGTAAAGGTCAATTATCCTCTGTTATGCAAATTGTTGATGAAATGGGTATTACTGGTATAGATTTTGTAAGTTTGGCTAAGCGCGAAGAAGAAATTTTTAAACCACACGAGTCAAACCCTGTGGTTTTTCCTAAAAATTCAAATGCTTTATTCTTATTCCAACGCATAAGAGACGAAGCTCACAGGTTTGCTATTACATATCATAGAAAACTACGTTCAAAGCAATCTATTAAAAAATAATTAATATTTTAAAGATTTTAAAATTTTGTATTATCATGTAATATGGAGATTATTTATGAAATACAAAGATTACTATGAAATTTTAGGAGTAAAAAGAGAAGCTACTGAAGCAGAAATTAAGTCTGCATACAGAAAGTTAGCAAGAAAATACCACCCCGATGTAAATAAGACTAAAGAAGCTGAACAAAAATTTAAAGAAATTAATGAAGCTTATGAAGTTTTAGGGGATAAAGAAAAACGTAAAAGATATGATAGTTTAGGTGCAAACTGGCAAGGTGGTGCTGATTTTACACCTCCTCCAGGATACGAAAATTTCAACTTTAACTTTAATCAAGGTGGCGCTCAAGGTTTTACTCAAAGCATGAACTTTGGTGATTTGGGCGGATTTTCTGATTTCTTTTCATCAATTTTCGGGGATATGATGAGTGGGGCATCTACTCAAAGAACATCTTCTCGTTCAAGTAGAGGTCGTTCTCGTGCTTCTAATATGGGCTTTGATGAAGAAATGTATGCTCAACCTACCCCTAAAAAAGAAGACCTTGATATAACAAGAACCGTTAATGTTTCTGCAAAAGATATTTTTAACGGTAATTTGTCTGTAAGATTTAAGGTTATGGATAGATGCAATTCATGCCCACCTGATAAATCTTATTGTAGTTTTTGTGGTGGAACAGGTATTCGTTCAGAAGAAAAGAATGTTCACGTAAAATTACCTAAAGAGGTTAAAGAAGGTCAAAAAATTCGTCTTAGAGGCGAAGGAAAGACTGGTACAAGAGGTAATAAAGGGGATTTGTACTTAATTATAAACATCAAAGACTCTGAATACTCTGTTGATGGAACAAATTTAACAAAAGAAGTTGAATTAACACCTTCACAAGCTGTTTTAGGTACAAAAGCTGATATTAACACTCTTCACGGAGCAATTAGTATTAAAATTCCTGCTGGTATGAATTCTGGTAAAACTTTAAGACTTCGTGATTTAGGTTTGCCTAAAAAAGACGGTGGATACGGCGATTTGAACGTAAAAGCAAAAATCGTTATCCCTAAGAATTTAACAGAAAAACAAATTGCGTTATATAAAGAACTTAGCTCTCTTGAACAGTAGAGAACTGATGTCTTTCTAAAAGCACCATAAGTATTGAGATATCGGCTGGTTTAACACCGCCGATTCTTGATGCTTGAGCAAGTGTTTTTGGTCTGATTTTGATTAATCTATCTCTTGTTTCTGTTGAAATATGAGGAATGCTTGTGTAATCAATATTTTCTGGAATTCTAAATTTTTCTAGTTTTTCAGAATTATCAACTTGTTCAGTTTGACGTTTTAAGTATCCATCGTATTTAATCAAGATTTCAACTGATTCATATACATCTTTAGGTATGTCAAAATTAGCATCTTTAGTCAATTCTTGAATAATTGGATAGCTAATATTTGGACGTTTTAGTAGTTCGTATAAACGAATACCACGGTCAATACCTTCGTTGTGTTGTGCAAGAATTCTATCAACTTCGTCTGATTTTGAAAGCTTTGTTTCTTTTAAAAGTTCAATTTGACGTTGAATTAGTTCTTGTTTATCAGTAAATCTTTTATATTGAACATCATCAATTAAGCCTACTTTATGACCGATTGGAGTTAATCTTTCGTCTGCATTGTCTTGTCTTAAAAGAAGTCTAAATTCTGAACGTGAAGTTAGCATTCTATAAGGCTCTTCAATATCTTTTGTAACTAAATCGTCAATTAAAGTCCCAATATAAGAAGACGAACGAGAAAGTTCAAGCATTTCTGAACCATTTAAGTAATTAAATGTGTTGATACCAGCAATCAAACCTTGTCCGGCAGCTTCTTCATAACCACTTGTACCGTTAATTTGACCGGCTAAGAACAAACCGTCAATTGATTTAGTCATCAGAGAGTGGCTAATTTGAGAGGCTGGAACGTAATCGTATTCGACCGCATAAGCAGGTTTAATTACGTGTGCATCTTCTAGCCCTGGAAGAGTACGCAACATTCTCACCTGTACATCTGCAGGTAAACTACTAGAGAAACCTTGTATGTACATTTCGTAGGTGTTTAGACCTTCTGGTTCAATAAAAATATGATGAGAAGGGTTGTTTGCAAATCTCACAACCTTATCTTCAATAGAAGGACAATATCTTGGACCAATACTCTTTATCATACCTGAATAAAGCGGTGATTTATCGAGATTGTCCATAATAATTTTATGTGTTAATTCATTAGTTCTTGTTAAATAGCAATCATATTGAGGTCTGATTGGTCTATTTGGTCTAAAAGAATAGAAATTTAACTCTTTATCACCTGGTTGAAGTGTCATTTTTGAATAATCAATTGTTCTTTTATCAACACGTGGTGGAGTACCTGTTTTAAGCTTTTTCAAAATTAATCCATGTGAACGCAAAGAATCTGAAAGTCCAATAGCTGGCATTTCTCCTAGACGTCCTGCGGGGTAAGCTTTTAAGCCGATATAAATCTTACCGTCAAGTGATGTACCTGTTGTTAAAATAACACTAGGCGCAAAATGTTCAATGCCAAATTCATCAATCACAGATGAAACTTTACCGTCAGTTAGTTTTAATTCAACAATACAAGCTTGTCTAATATGAATATTTTCTATACCTTCAATAACATTTCTCATATAAGCCATATATGCTTTTTTATCAGATTGCGCTCTTAAGGCTCTAACAGCAGGACCTTTTGAAGAATTTAAGACCTTCATTTGCATATAAGTAGCATCTGCAGCTTCGCCCATAACACCACCAAGAGCATCAATTTCTCTAACAAGAGTTGATTTTGCTGGACCACCAATTGCAGGGTTACAAGGCATTAACGCAATATTATCAGCATTAAGTGTACAAAGTAAAACTTGCAAACCTAATCTTGCAGCCGCAATTGCTGCTTCACAGCCCGCATGTCCTGCTCCAACTACTATGCAATCATATTTGTTATTTACGTAATTCATATTCATAATTAAATTATAGTACAAAAATTTTTACTCAACCCAGTTAAAACTTTTTACATAATCATTTCCGTTGATATCACCGTTAATATCAACAGTAAATATTCTGTATTTTTTATTATTTAATTCAATTGCAGGGATTTTATTAATATATTCAAGGATAGAATTATCAGACGTATCACTCAAGTTTACAAGTGGAATTGTACTGAATAATGCGTTCAAAGAAGCATTACCAACTGGTCCTAGAATGTTTGAGGCATTTCTTGTTAATCTTCCAAAAATCTTCATCTGTGCAATTGCAGTCGTCAAATTATATTGACCTTTAATAAATAAATTTAGATTTTTACTTTGTGAAAAGATTTGTATATCATTACAATTACCGTTTTTAACAGAAATTGTTCCGTTGATTGTATCAAAAACTCCAGTTCTAAGTGGAGTAATCAAATCAATTAAGCTATTAATTGAAAATCCTGTAATACCGCCTTTAACAATATTTGCAGCATTCAAAAGATATTCTAATGAACCTAATTTAGGCATATTTCCGTTATTAATATTAAAACCAGCATTACCAGTCAATGTTTTTAGACAACTTTCTTGTGAAAATCCAGAGCAAGAAACGTCCATTTTACCGTTGATATTACCAGAAATTTGATTGTGCAAATTGAATAAAGTTTCAGTAAACATCTTTGCATCAATGTCGCTCAATGTAACTGATGCCGTGTGTTTTTGGTTAATGAAGTTAACCTTATAATCACCGCTAATTTTACCTTTTGCAGTCTTAAACTTAAATTCATTCAAATTAAAAGTTCTATTTTTATCAAGTGAAGCTTTTGCAATCAAATCGTGCAGCATAATCTCACCCAATGAAACATTATCAGATGCTAATTGCGCATTATTAATCACGATTGAAGAAAAATCTACTGGGTTAATGCTGTGAATGGTCAATTTTTCGTGTGCATCAACTTCGAGTTTTCTTGCGGAATTTGAAATTTCATCAAGGTTGATATCTGTAATGTATAATTTTAAATCATTAACTGTATACGGTGTCTTAAGGTTATTATCCATTGTTGACTTTAATTTATATGGCTTATTAAACAATCTACCACTAGAAGTTACAGTAATAAGTTTATTTTGAAAATTAAAGTTTGTTTTATCAATATCAATGAAATAATTCGGAATAGAAATATTTTCAATCGCCAAAGTCCCGATTGGTTTTGGATTAAACAATGAGCCATTTATTCTTATGTCAGAAGTGAATTGTCCTTGCTTAATATAAGGTTTTTTAAAGATGATATTAAAGAATTTTGAATCAGTTGGCGCCAAAGTTTTGATTTTAAAGTTATCAAATAAAATATTATTGCTCAAATATTTCAAGCCACCAGAAACAACCAGTTCTCTAACCGGATAAAGTCTGTTTTTATTGGTTTTCATTATCTTATCGTAAGTTAAATTTTTAATATTAAGATTATTTTTACGAACATTTGCGTCCATATCGATAACAACTGAATTTAGTTCATCACCTAGGTTTGCCCCTAAATAATAAACTTTTGAATGTTCTCCTATCATTAATGTTGATTTGAAATTGTAATTATCAATGTTACCAGTAATAAATGATGTTGTAGAAACATCACCTTTTATTTTTACCGGATAAAGTGATTTTCTATTAAAAATAGCATCTGCAAATTTTTGGTTAGGTTTTGCGCTCACGTATATATTAAGTTTTGGCATGTTATAAATGTCAGTAACTTTACCTTTGATAAATATAGGCATTCCAGCCATTGAAAGGTTTAAACTATACGCATTTAAGACACTGTTGTTAATATTAATATTTGCATTACTAATTTCGATAGGCATTTTTGCAGGGAAATAGTAACACTTATAGTTGTTAAAAGATGCTGAACCGTTTACTTTTAATTTCGTATAATCGATTTTATCAACTTTACCTTTATATGAAGCATTGAAGATAATTAAACCTCTTCTGTTTGGCGCTTTTTTGTTATAAGGCGCCATTTTTGAATTAGATAAGTAGATAATTAAATCATCAGCATTCATATTATCTGACATAATATTTAAGTCGGCTAAATTATCTTTTATAGAACCGTTAATTCTGATTTTTGAATTTCTAATAGCCGATTCCAAATTAAGTTTTAGGTTAGTATTGTCAAAATCAATATTGCCGGAAATACCTGTTACAGGTAAAAGCATACCTTTGATACTTGCAGTAGTATTTTTAAGCTTTAAATATCCTTTTGCATAAATATTTTTACCAAATTTTATATCACGAGCATCTTTTACTGTCCCAGTTAAATTTAATCCAAAATCAGTAACACCTGATTTTGTCTCAATAGGTTCAACCATTTTTGCAACATCAGCAAGCATTGGCGATTTCTTTAAAATCGCCAATAAATCGTTTACTTGTTGACCTTTAGTTAATACATCAAAGTTTAGATTACCCTTTAAATCACAAGTTCCGTTAACAGTAATTGGTTTACCGTTAAGTTTTGCAGATTTTGTAATAAATTGAGTTGTTGTATTTAAAAATTTAAGTGTACCAGATGCATCAGTTATAACCATGTGTTTAACATCATTAAAAGACACAATACCTCTGTTAAAATTAAATGCGCCGTATGTATGCGGATCCCCTTTATTGCCATCAACTCGCAAATCTATATTACCAAAACCTTTAATATCCATAATTGGAACAGGTCCAAGTTCAAAGCCTAAAACTTTATGCACAGGCATTAATACATATTGAGCAATAGCTAAATCGACATTGTTTGTACTTGTAATATGCAAATCAACATCTTTCAGTAATCCATACATCTTTACCCAACCTGTAACATCAACATATTCAGTTAGAGAAGCAGGAACGTGAACGTTATCAAGATAGATTTTATCTTTATCAAATTTAAGATTAATAGTAGCTTTCTTAGCTCCATTAGGAATAGGTTTTGGTGTTACATACGCGTTTGTAATGTACAAATTACCAAACACGTCAGGTGTTACGGCATTACCAATTACGTGTAAATCAAAGTTTACGTCTGCAAAGAATTTAGCTTTAACCAATGTCTCAATATCAAAGTCAAGCTTTGCAAGTCTATATAACTTGTTTATCGGTGGTAACAACTCAACTAAACCTTCCGCTTTTGAACTTTTTGAAGAAATTTGTAAGTTTAAATGTTGATTATTGCTTGTGATTTTATTGATTACACCGGTAATACTAACATTTACATTTTTCGCATCAACGTCTACATTATTAAGATATAGGTCGTTATCAATAGCCGTAACCTTTGATAAAAATTCTACTCTATCATTATAATAATATTTTTGTGAAAACTCTTTTCCATTTAAGCCGAATTTGCTTAAAATAAAGTTTGTACTATAAGTTCTGGCTTTTGCTTTTGAAAAGGTTGTATGCGCCTCAAAGTTAAGCATACCCTTTAAATCATAGTACTCGTTATTTGTAAAATAGCTTAAATATTTTGAGAAAGACGACAAATCAAGATTTGTAATTGTTGCGTTTAAATATTGACTTTTTTTAGCCAAATTCTTTTCTAATGGAAGCTTTAAATCCGTATCAATATTGATTATTGATACTTTGTTATTTACAATAAGTTTTACGTCTGTTGCGATAGAATATCTCTTGTTTTGCAAGAATTTTCTAATCGTAAAATAGTTACCTTTGATAACAGATTTTTGGTTTGTAGACTTGTCAAAAACGTTAACATTGTAGTTTTGAATGTTCAGTTTAATTCTATTTATGTCTAGTGATGAATTATTTTCTTTTGGGATAAGATAGTCGCCCAAATAAATCTTTGAATCTTTTGTATATACAAAATTAGCATTGATACTATCCGCTGAAAAATAAGTGATATGGCACTTTCCTATGATAAACTTTAATAGAGAAATTTCTAAATTAGGTTTATCAATCGATAAAGCTTTTGAATTATCTTTGTTTAAGATTTCAAATCTGTCCGCTTTTAACCATACAGAAGGTAATAATCCCATTTTTATATCAGGATTTTCAATGTTCAATTTTATATTAGCTTTATCGTGCGCAATTTTTTCAAACGTATTAATATTGTGTTTAACATTGACAATTGACGGTATACCCCAGAAATATACCGAATATAATAAAACTATTGATAGTAATGTTATTAATATTTTTTGTCTAAAACTCATAATTTTCTTTATTGATTATAAAATTAATATGCATGATGTTCAAGTAAATACTTTGCTAAACCTTCACCCATTGACATACATGAAGGAATAATTCTTAATGCTCCTTGAGCATAAAAATCTGCAGAAAGACATCTACCTGCAACGCATAAATTGTCTATATTTGCCGAAAATAAGGCTTCTACAGGTAGTTGATATTCAACATCAACTTTTTCTAATACGGAAGTGTTATTCTTTGTAGAATGGACATCTACCGGATAGTTTGAAATAACAACAGGGTTTTCAAACTTTTTACCTGATTTTAAATCGTCATATGTGTAAATATATTTACCTTTTAAACGACGAGAAACCCTTACTCCTAGCATATCTGCGATGCTTGAAATGTAAGCATTGTCAAACCCTATTAAATATGACTTACAGAACTCCGCAAGTCTGTAAATGCTTTCTCTGCCGTGCATTACAGCTTTTGAAAAGTCTGAGGCATTCAAGGGGTCAATAACATTTTTACAATATACTCGAGGTGCATTAAATGCAATAGAGTTAGGCATGTTAGGGATTGTAAAAAGCTGAAAGTAGTTTCTGTCCTCATTTTTTAGTATACCTTTTGCTACGGCATTGTCAAATAACGGTCTTAAAGCCCATTCCTTATCTGTATCCCAAGTATATGCAGTAGATAAATGTGTAACTCCGTCTATATTGCTCACCGTTGTTACGTTTCGGTCTTTATCAAAATCTTGTAACCATTTACCAAATTTTTCAACATCAACATTTGACATTATAAATCTTAAATTTACAGGTTGTAATTCATCTTTTTTATTTAAAAATTCGCAATTACAAATTTTTGAAAAATCACAATTTCCTGTCGCGTCAATATAATATCTCGATTTGATACATTCCGATAACATTTTTGAAGAAATGTTTATTGATTCAATCTTATTATCTATAGTATTTACACCTGATACTACTGTATCAAAAAGTACTTCTACACCTGCTTCTTTCATTAACTTATCAAAAACGATTTTTGCAAGCTCTGGATTAAACCAACCGTCGTTACCGTCAGAATATGTTATAATCCCATTTAACTTTTTCAGTTCAGTTTTAAACTTAGTTAAAAAGGCGGTATTTATCTGATTTTCTGAGGTTTTCATAAATGGTGTAACAAGCCCCCCAGTCATTAAACCACCTAAAAATATATTTTTTTCGATTAATAATACTTTTTTATTATTTAGCCCTAAATTATATGCTGCAGCGCAACCAGCGGCGCCACCACCTATAACAACTACGTCGTATGACATTTATACTCCTTTTTATATTGTGTTGTTGAAATCAAAGTTGAATTTTCGACTTCATTTTTTCTGTTTTCTAAAATTTCTTCGTTTGATAAAGTTAAATCTTCATTATCGTGAAAACAAATCCCAGCTTTTGTTTTTAATAAACCTAATTCATAATCATCTAATGGATAATCTAATAAATTTTTATTTTTTGTTGCGATTGTTCCTGTAAATCTATTTTCAAATTTATTATAAATTTTACCCACATAAAAATTATTTTCTAAAAATGCATTTCTAATTGATGCGGAATTTGAGTAAGTTAAAATCATGGAATTTTGACTTGTATGTTTATAAAGTTGATTAAAAAATTCAACAGTCCATAAAGTTGGAACCTTAGATGGCGAAAAGGCATCTAAAAATACAAAATCATACTCCAAATTTGTATTTTTTATAAAATCCCTCGCATCAGTATCAAATAGCTCAATATCAATTTTACGATTTTCTAGTACTTTTAGACTATTTTTGTAACTATTTGATATATACTTATAATATATATTATGTAAAAAGGCTAAAATATGTTCACTGTAGGATAGTTTATACCCCTCTGATTTGTAACTTTTGATAAAATAGGCTAAATTTTGACTAAAAAATTTTTTATTGCTTTTGTTGCTCAAAATCGAGAGAGTCTCATTATCAAAGTATAAATCTTTGTATTTTTCTAAGATTTTCAAAAAAAGAATAAT
>CAVCIU010000014.1:0-22811 GCA_963602355.1 Methanobacteriaceae archaeon | reverse complement strand
TTTGTAATTTTATCAAAATTAGAAAACAAATTATTATGTTTTAAATTTTTATAATTTTTATAATTTTTATAATTTTTAATCTGTTTTATAAACGGAGAAATTTTTATCAAATTTTTATCAATTTCTACTCCATGCAGAACGAGTTCATGATTTTTTATATCAAAAATATTATTGGTATCTATCGATTTGATACAATTATTTTTTTCATGCAATTTTTGAAAATAAAAATTTAAAAAAGCTTTTGAATTATATCCAATTCCAAAACAAATATCTAAAACTTTTATTTTATTATTATTTTTTATAAACTCATCAATCTTTGCAGGTAAAATAAATTTCTCATAAGCTTCAGAAAGCGCACCAAACTGTGAATGATAAATATCATTCACTTCATCAGAATATAGCCCTATAGAGCCATCGTCAGTAAATTTTGCCTGAAACTCTACCATATAGCTATTATACAGCTATTTTGGTGTAAATAAAAATAATTTACGTAATGTTTACATATGGCGAACAGTAGGATTTATAAGGATTTGAGCCAATTTGTCTGCACCTTCAAAATTACGTTTTGCAAGAGTTTCTGAGGCTGAAACGTTGTCATACTCTACAAATTTGTGTTCAACGCCAAACCCAATTTCATCAAAAGTAACAATAGCATAGCATGAAACAGGTTTTTCTGTGAAAGGTCTGCCTACGCTTCCAACATTTACAACAGTTTTGCCTGAATTTGTTTGATAACCGCAAGGTAAATGAGTATGTCCGCAAAGGATTAGTCTTGCATCTGTTCCTTCAACCATTTCTTCAACTTTTTCTAGTGGTAAATCCGGCGAAATATCCTCGTTATTACGTCTTGGAGAACCGTGTACTAACAAAATTGGAGTGTTGTTAATATTAATTTCCAAATTTTCTGGTAAATTTTTCAAATACTCTTTATTCTCATCAGAAATAGCTGCTGCATCATTTCTTAAAGCATTCGCCATGATTGGAATTGCTCCCTTTAATGCGTTAAACATATCCTCGTTAAATTCAACAATCATTTTATCTGTATTACCTTGAACCACGTCCCAATCCATTTGTTTAACAAGTTCTACAGTCTTATCAGGTTCAGGACCTGCCATTGCAAGGTCGCCTAAACAAATAATATTATCGCATTTTTCATGCTCAATATCTTCTAGAACTTTTTCTAATGCAAACAAATTTCCGTGAATATCGGATATAACAGCTAATTTCATAAATTTACCTCAATTTTATTTTAGTGCTAAAATTATTTTATGATAAAAAGAAGAAAAACAAAAGAGTTAACAATAGGTAATGTAAAAATTGGTGGCGGTGCGCCTATTCCTGTACAATCAATGTGCAACACTGATACTCGTGATGTAAAAGCCACTTTAGAACAAATTAAAAAACTTGAAGAAGCAGGTTGTGAAATCATTAGACTTGCAGTTTTAAATAAAGATGCTGCAGAAGCAATTAAAGAAATTGTTAAAAAGTCTTCAATACCTGTAGTTTCAGATATACATTTTGATTACAGATTAGCTATTCAATGTATAAATAATGGGGTTGCAGCTTTACGTTTAAATCCTGGTAACATTGGTCGTAGAGAAAATGTAGAAAAGGTTGTAACCTTAGCAAAACAGCAAAATATACCTATCAGAATTGGTATTAATGCGGGGTCATTGGAAAAAAATCTGCAAGAATTAGACATTTCTTTAGCAGAAAAAATGGTTATGAGTGCAGAAGGACATATTAAAATTTTAGAAGAGTTAGATTTTGATAAAATAAAAGTTTCACTAAAATCGTCTGATGTACCTACAACTATTGAAGCCTACCAATTATTCTCTGAAAGACATGATTATCCGCTACACTTGGGTATCACTGAATCTGGTACATTAAAAGGCGGTTTAGTTAAATCATCAGTAGGTATTGGTGCATTATTAGCGCAAGGTATTGGTGATACAATTAGAGTTTCATTAACTGAAGATCCAGTTGAAGAAGTTCACGCAGGTTATGCAATTTTAAAATCTTTAAATCTACGTCAAAGAGGTGTAAACTTTGTATCTTGCCCAACTTGTGGTAGAACTCAAATAGATTTAATAGGTCTTGCAAAAAAAGTTGAAGAAAGATTTAAAAATCTTGATGAACCTCTAACAATTGCAACAATGGGTTGTCCTGTTAATGGACCAGGAGAAGCTAAACATGCCGATTTTGGCATAGCTGGTGCTATTGGTGAAGGTTATATCTTTAGAAAAGGCGAAATTATTGCACGTGTTCCAGAATCTGAGCTTTTAGACAAGTTAGAAGAAGTTATTGTTAATTACTTGAACAATCCCGAAAAATAAGTTATTATGATATAAAAGGACAATTAATGAAAAAGTTTTTTATACCAGTAATATTCTTATCTTTATTCTTGTCAACAAATGTTGCAAAAGCTTATGTTACACAAGATGAGGTATATTCAGAAGAATCAATGATTAACTACGGTTATTCTGTTGATTTTGTTGAGATGTATAATAAAATTCAGGCTCGTTCTAATGGGGAACCTTATGATTACAAACCATCTGAAGATCCTATTTATAAGTATCAACCATTCAAATCAATAAAAAGACTTATATATTATCTTGATCCTTCTTCAGACACAAGCCAATTCTTAAATCACGATATCAAGAATTATCCTAACTATAACGATTACTAGATATTATATGCAATCAATTTGCATAACTCTATTACATGGTTAGGGAAAATACCGATGATAAACGTAATTGCAGCGCATACGTACAACACTATGCTTGCTGATTCTGTTTTATAAATTACGTATCTTTCAGTTTGAGATGAATCTTTTTCAAACATAAGTTTTGCAATTTTTACGTAGTAATACAAAGCAATTACAATAGCACAGATTAAAACTATCAAGAATGGTAAGAATACCAGACCAGATTGCGCAATTGCAGATAATAGATAAATTTTTGATACGAATCCAGATGTTAAAGGCATTCCTGCTAACCCAAGTAGAGCAACTAAAAATGCTAATGAAAACATTGGATTTGTATATGCAAAGCTTTTAAATTCGTATAATTTATTTGAGAAAGCTGAATTTTCAAGCAATACGACAGCTGAAAATACACCTAAATTCATAATAATATACGTTAGTAGGTAAAATAACACAGTAGAAATATTGTATACGCTGACAAGGCTTGCTGCAAAAATCATATAAGAAGCATTTGCAGAAGAACTTGCAGCCAATAAACGTTTAATATTCTTTTGTCTTATTGCAATCAAATTAGACCAAACAACGGTTATTGATGCAAGAACTAATAAAATTACTGGAAATTCAAAGCTATAACTGAAATTAAACACTAGTAATCTACATAAAATCCCGAATACTGCTATTTTAGGCACTGAGGAAATAAATGCTACAACAGAGGTTGCAGAGGCTTCGTAGATATCAAGTATCCAGTTTGCAAACGGAAATATAGCTAACTTAAACAACAATCCGCAAGTAATAAAGACCACAGATAATGTATAAATCCATTCTGCTGTATGTTGCATATAAAAGTCATTGATAACAGTGAAATTTACAGATGAAGTTATTCCATACAAATATGAAATACCAAACAAAAATACGCAAGTCGCAACTGCATTTGTAATCAAGTATTTAAACATAGCTTCTTTTGATTTGTAGCCTTTTGCAAACGCAATCAAGAACATACAACCAAAACTTAACATTTCCATTGTTATAAACATTGATAAATAGTCATTAACAGCCACAAGCAACATCGCAGAAAGAATTGTGCCTAAATATATTGCGTGAAATTGAAATGCTCTATTTCTTCGAGAAGCAACAGCTTTTTTCGTAAGCAAAGCACAAATTATACCTGAAATCAAAATCATTGCTTGCATAAACACTGTATAAATATTTGAAATCAAAGCATCTGAAAATGCGTAATAGATTGGTTCGAATTGAACGTCAAATAGTGAAATTAGCGAAGCAAATAGTGTTCCTACTGTAATCCATTTTGCAGATTTATAAAATCTAATATTTTTATTTATCAAGCAAAATATGACTTGGACAAGCATTCCAAGAATTATAATCATATTTGGTATAAAAATATTTAATATATCTAGTGAAGAATTCATTATATGCCTACACTTTCTATAATTGTTTCAACAACAGGACTTATCATATCAACGATACCCATTGGATAAATACCAAAGAAAATGATAACAGCTGATAATGACGATAATATTACAAATTCGTGTGTTGAAATATCTCGTAGATTTGTCCAACATTCTTGAATTTGACCATAAAAACATCTATGTAAAAGTTTTAAAATGTACGCAACACTTAAATTTAAAACTATCATTGCTAAAAATACAATAATTGGAATTAATATAGGTGTTTCATATTGAGCTGTAAATGCGCCCCAGAATGATAGAAATTCACCAATAAAACCAGAAGTTAGAGGTAAGCCCACACCGGCAAGAGTAATAATTATAGTAAATGCCGTTAGATTAGGTAAAACTTTTGCAAGCCCACCCAACATATTCAAATCTCTTGTCTTTGTTCTAATATAAATTATTCCGACAATCATAAATAGTCCTGCAGCAACAAGCCCATGTGAAACCATTTGGAAAATTCCACCTGTTAGACCGAATTCGTTATTTGCGCATAAACCTAGCAAAACAATGCCCATATTTGAAATACTTGAATATGCAACAATCTTTTTCATATCGTTTTGATGATATGCAAGAATAGCTGCGTGAATAATGTTTATTAGTGCAAATATTAGCAAAATTGGCGCAATCAATTTAAACGCATCTGGTAGCAACATTATATTAAATCTTATAAAACCGTATGCGCCTAATTTTAATAAAATACCCGCTAATAGCATACTTACTGGAGTAGGTGCATCAACGTGAGCATTAGGAAGCCAAGTATGCAAAGGAATAATTGGCATTTTTACAAAGAAGCCAATCATTAATAAAATTGATATCAAAATTTGTACATACATCGGCAACTTATCAACGATATCAATATCTGTAAATAGTGATGTCATTTGTGCATTTAGAGTATTATTAAAGTAGTGTAGTAATAATATACCTACTAGCATAAACATACTGCCTAAAAATGTATATAGTAAGAATTTCATTGCTGATTTTTGAGAATTTCCTGTACCCCAAAGGTTAATTAAGAAATACATTGGAATAAGTTCTAATTCCCAGAACAAGAAGAATACGAACATATCGCAAGATGTAAACACACCTAAAATAGCTGTTTCTAATAGGAAAATCAATCCGTAGTATAATTTATGACGTTTTCTAATACACGTCTTACTTGCAATTGTTGCTAATAGTACTAAAAACGAAGTTAATATTACCATTACAAGTGATAAGCCGTCAAGAGTAAATACAGAACGAATGCCTAATGATGGAATACCACTAATTCCAAAAAATGATAATTCTGAAAAATATGGTTCTGCTGGATTATAAAAAATCCAGAAACACAATGCGTATATAAAATGTAGAGTTGCAAAACCCTTAGCAAATCTACGAATAACAACTTCTTGTCCTCTAAAGATTGGTAACAAATACAATACAGGTACGATTAATGGAGCAAATATTAATAAATTTAGTGATAAATACTTCATTTACACCTCCACGAAATAAGCAACAAGTGAATACACAACACAGAAAATTGTGAATAATGCCGCTAAAATTAAGAATGAATAACTAATATATGATTGGATATTTCCTGTTTGTAATTTTGAACATACCCAAGATTTTAATTTGACTAAAAATACGATTACAGCTACAAAACCGTCATATATGTATGTTTCAATAAAATTAAATGCCTCTGTTATAGAAGAATAGATATTTTTTGCAAGATAATTGTAGAAATTATCGATAAATAAAGCATTATAAGATAAATTATACAATATTGGTAATTTGATTAAATTTCTTGATTTTCTAAATAAAATAAACGCAGTAATTAAACCTAATAATTCAATAGTTACTGGTAAAATTTCGGTTTTAATATCGTTTAGATGTGGGAAGAAAAAGCCTAAAATTACAATGAAAAAAGTCATTAAAATTGTAGGAATAATAAGCCCTTTTGAAACTTTTTGAACCTTTTCAGAGGCTTCTGTTTTTCCTTCAAAAACAATGAAATATAATCTAAATATGTAATATGCAGTCATAAATGAAACTAGTATTAATAGTGATAAAATTAGATAATTAGAGGTTTCAAACAATTGATGAATAATAAGAGATTTTGAAACAAAACCGCTAAACATCAATCCACATAAAGATAAAGCACCAATTATAAAACATGTAGCTAATATTGGAGATTTTTTTCTTAAACCTCCCATTTTACGAATATTTGCATTTCCCGCAAAAGCAGTTATTATTGCACCTACGCATAGGAACAACATTGATTTTATAAAAGCATGAGAGCATAAATAAACAACTCCGCCTGTTAATGCACCAGAGCCAAGTGCGACAAACATTATACCAAGTTGTGAGCTTGTTGAATAAGCCAAAATCTTTTTAACATTATCGCAAGTCATTGCAAAATATGCGCATAAAATTGCAGTAATTAAACCGATTGCTATAATAAAATTCATTGCAAAAGTTGATTGAAAATAAATTGGATACAATCTAGCAACCAAAAATACCCCCGCTGCAACCATTGTGGCAGAGTGAATTAAGGCGCTCACAGGAGTTGGACCTTCCATTGCATCAACAAGCCACGTATGAAGTGGAAATTGTGCTGATTTTGCAATCGAACCGAAAAATAACATAACGCAGATTATTGAAAAAGTTGTTTCTGTCGTATAAGTGTATAATATCGATGAAATCTCGTCTAAGCTTGAATATGGAATTGCAACAAATGAACTATCTGACGCAAAATTATACATCAATACTGATGAAAAAATTATCCCAGCAAGCAAAAGAGTATCGCCAATTCTATTCATTAAAAAAGCTTTTTTCGCAGCTTTTTGAGCTGAATCTTTTTTATACCAAAAACCGATTAATAAATAACTTGAAACCCCAACAAGTTCCCAAAATACATATGTTTGAAAAATATTTGGTGCTAAAACAAGCCCTATCATTGTAAATGTAAAAAAGTTAAAGAACGTGAAAAATCTTACAAAACTTTTGTCCTCATACATATAATAATAAGCATAAATTTGTACGATTAAAGATACTGCAAACACTATCAGCATAAGAAATGCAGATATTAAATCAACATAGCAACCTAAATCAAAGGCAACACCTTTAATATTTAAGAAATTAATTACAGTTTCATAAGTAAAATTAGGAGTTAGCAACACTTTTGCTAAAACAAATGATGAAGAAATAACTCCCCATACACTTGATAAAAGAGTTAATGCTAGAATCGTTTTTTTCGATTTTAATATTCCAGTAAATTTTCCAATCAAAATAAGCAAGGTTACCCACATTGGAAAAAATAATGTTAATGATATATTTTGAACAAAAAAGTCCATTAGCCTTTTAACTCCTTATAATCATTGATATCAACGCTATGTTTAGATTTATACATTAGATAAAAAATCGCAACAGCGATAGCCAATTCTATTGCGCCTATTCCAATGTAGAATATTGAAAAAACATATCCTGTCATATTTACGTTATCCACAAATGATGAAAACGCAATAAAATTAATATTTACAGATGTAAGCATAAACTCTATTGATATTAATACTTTGAAAATATTTTTTGAAATGATAACACCAACAAAGCCTACTACAAAGAGTAATAGTGCAATTATCAAATAGTGAAACAACGATACGTTACAAATCAAATTACCCACGTTTTTTCTCCTTGTATAAGTTCAATGTTGATAGTCCTAAAATCACCATAAAAATTAGCAGAGAAACTAATTCAAAGGCGAAGAAGAATTTTGTATATAATCCAGTTGAAATAGCATCAAACATTTCAAAAGAATTTATATTTAGCACTGATTGAGGTGTAAATAGCCACTCAATTACAGATGATGAAATAATTAATATATTAAATATAGTTAAAACCAATAATACAGCTGAAATTAATGCAATTAAAAATTTTGGTGAAAAAGATAAATTTAATAAATCTTCTTTTTGTTGAGAAGTAAACATAATTGCCAATACAAATAAAATTGGCACTGCTAAACCATAAATTGCTATTTGCACAACAGCATTATATTGAGCATTTAATAGGAAGAATAACCCTGCAGATGCAAAGAAAACAATCACTGCCAAAAAGATTGAATGGATAATCTTTTTAGCAAGAATTGAACAAATAGCGCAACCTAAAATAAGAAAGGCGCAAGTATAAAATATAATGCTAACTAAAATATCTGAGCTATTCATTATTCTCCTCACTTTTCTTATAATTTACAATCAAATTTTCTTTATTATCTGTTGCTAATTCATAATCTTTACCCATTTTGATTGCTTTTGGCTTACAATAGAATGCGCAATTTCCGCAAAAGATACATTTTTTATAGTCGATAGTATAACTAACAACTTTGTTATCTTGTTTTTCAATCATAATCGCATTTGCAGGGCAAACTTGTTGGCAAATTCCACAACCAAGACATATATTAATATCATAATTATGTTTACCTCTAAAATTATCGTTTAAAACTTGTTTCTTTTCAGGGTATTCAAGAGTTACACGATTTTTGAAAGCATGTTTAAATACAGTGATATGACCTTTTACAAGAGCTAAAATTGATTTAAAAAATTCTTTAAACATTAGTTTAGCCCTCCAATATTTACAAGATACTTAAATACGCATATATACATAAAGTTTATAATTGAAAGTGGTAGAAGAAATTTCCAGCCAAAATTTAATAGCGAAGATGACTTTAATCTAGGTAAAGTTGCTCTAACCCACATAATTATAAAACATATTATAAAAGTCTTGATAAAGAACCACACAGCTTGCTCAAAATAAACAAAAATTTGTGCAGTAACATTGTTAGAAATAAGTTTTTCTGAAATATAAAAACCTAAAGGTGATAAAAATCCGCCAAAGAATAATGCCACAATAAATGCAGACATAGCAAATAACATTGCATATTCGCCTAAAAAGAATAGAGCAAATCTCATTCCAGAATATTCTACATTGTACCCTGCAACCAGTTCACTTTCAGCTTCTGGCAAGTCAAATGGACATCTATTAAGCTCTGCTATTGCGCAAATAAACATTATCATAAACCCTAAGAAACAAGGGAAAATGAACCAACCACA
Organism: Methanobacteriaceae archaeon; assembly: GCA_963602355.1. GTDB lineage: Bacteria > Cyanobacteriota > Vampirovibrionia > Gastranaerophilales > Gastranaerophilaceae > UBA791. The sequence continues at coordinate 13,560 of CAVCIU010000014.1, read as the reverse complement.
AACTTGATACATAGAAATTTGCGATTGAATAATATTTTTTAAACTCAATGATGAAGCTAAAACTGCGATTGATAATAGCGAAAACATCATTGGTATTTCATAGCTTATAGCTTGTGCAACAGAACGAACAGCACCAATTAGCGAATATTTGTTATTGCTTGAATAACCAGCTAAAACGGTACCCATAATAGGAATTAGCGCAATTACTAAAAACATTAACGCAGAGATTGAAGTTGAGAACATATCAAATTCTGCAGAAAATGGAATTACACCCCAGCATAGCATAACTGGTGTAAACGCGATGATTGGCGCTAAAGTAAATAATATTTTATCAGTTGTATTTGGTTCAATATTTTCCTTGCATAACAATTTAATTGCATCAGCAACCGTTTGCAAACAACCCCATAGCCCAACTCTGTTTGGACCTTTTCTTTGAGTGAATAATGCCAAAACTTTTCTTTCCATAAGCACCAATACTAAAACAACTAGAATAAGTGCTACGGCAATTATTATAAATGGCACAATAGGAAATACAACGTATGCAATTTCTTTTGGCAAGTTGTATTTTGCAAGATATTCAATAAATAAATTTAATAAATAACTCATTATTTATCCACCTCCGGCAAAATTACATCAAGAGAACCAAAAATTGCCATTAAATCAGCTATTTCAGCATCTTTAACTAATTCTGGTAAAACTTGTACTGCGTAATATGAGCCTGTTCTCCATTTAACACGCAATGGATTTCTACCTTCAGCTTTTACTGTACAAGAAGTTAAACCTCTTGGAGCTTCAACAGTTGAAGTGTATTCACCATTTATATTTAATGCAATTGGTTTTACAGATTTATTTAAAACTGCTTCTTTTGAAGATTTAATATACTCAACGCATTGAGATACAATCGCTAAAGATGAATATAATTCAGCAATTCTGACTTTGTATCTTGAAAAAGCATCACAGTCATATTCAATCGCTGGCTCAAAATCAAGTTCGTCATAAACAAGATATGGATTAGATTTTCTAAAATCTAAATTTACGCCTGATGCTCGCAAATTTGGTCCTGTAATAGAATATTGAATAGCTTTATTTTTTTGTAATAAACCTTTTCCGATTGTTCTTGATTTAAAAATAGGATTATCAGTGATAATAGCCTCATAATCTTCAATACAAGCTGGCATATCATCAACAAATTTTTGAATTTTATCCAAAATTTCTACCGGTATATCGTGTCTAACTCCGCCAAAAGTAAAGTAGTTATACATCATTCTTTGACCAGTTAATTCTTCCAAAATGTGCAAAATACGTTCTCTATCTCTAAAAGCATAGAATAATGGCGAAGACGCCCCTAAATCAAGTAAGTATGTGCCCAACCACAATAAGTGAGATGCGATACGGTTAAGTTCCATACATAAAACTCTTATATATTGAGCTTTTTTAGAAACTTCAATATTAGCAATTTTTTCAATTGCATCGCAATAAACAAACGAATTAAAAAATCCGCCAAGATAATCAATTCTATCTACAACAGGTAAGTATTGTAAATATGTACGGCTTTCAGCCATTTTCTCAATGCCACGATGAAGATATCCAACCTCTGGTGTGCAAGATTTTATGATTTCTCCGTCTAGGTTTAAAATCAATCTCAAAACCCCATGCGTAGAAGGGTGTTGAGGTCCAACATTAATTTTCATTTCTCTGAATTGGTTAGTCATTCCACACCAACCTTTCATCGTTTTGAACATACGATTTCAAAAGAGGGTGTCCTTGCCAAGTTTCAGGCATATATAATCTCTTTAAATTGTCGTTGCCTTCAAATTTAATCCCAAACAAATCGAAAATTTCGCATTCATCAAAATGTGCGCTTTTATATAACGAAACAACTGATTTTATTGAATTAGTTGTAACATTAGTAATAACTTTTACGAACTCATTGCTTTCTGTTGAATATAAGTTATAACAAAGTTGTATAAATTGACGGTAATCAGTAGCAATAATTTCAGTTAACATATCAAAACAAATGATATTTCTTGTTTTTAAGAAGCTAATAACATCATATATATCTTTTTCAACGTAAATATAATCATCATTTACGAAGATTTCTGGGTAGTATTCTTTTAATAAATCAGTATTAATCAAAGTCCACCCCCAATTTTGTTATAGTCAAATCAGTGTCTTTAACTAAAATATCGTTTTCTTCTTTTAAGCAAGAATAATGTTTTGCAACAAATTTATCTCTATCAATGATAGATTCTTTTTTGATATTTGCCTGTAATTTTCTAATTGCATCTAAAAGCGCTTCAGGCTTTGGTGGACACATTGGAAGATAAATATCTACAGGGATAATCTTATCAACACCGTTAACAACTGAATAAGAGTCCGCAAACATTCCGCCACCACAAGTACATGCACCCATTGCGATAACATATTTAGGTTCAGGCATTTGCTCATATAATTTTAGCAAAGCTGGCGCCATTTTATGCGTAATAGTACCAGCACAAATCAATAAATCAGCTTGTCTTGGAGACCCTCTAAAAACTTCTGAGCCAAAACGTGCAATATCAAAATCTGCAGCAGAAGTCTGCATCATTTCAATTCCGCAACAAGAAGTTGCAAAAGTAAGAGGCCAAAGAGAATTAGCTCTACTCCAATTTAAAATATAATCAATGCTTGAAACAATTACATTCATTTATTCACCTCTAATAAATTTTTTCTAATTGCATAAATTAATGCAAATAAAAGTATTAAAACGAATAAAAATATTTCAAATAAGATAAAAATATCGAATTTATTGAAAGATACAGCAAATGGAAATAAAAATATTGTTTCGACATCAAAAATCAAAAACAAAACTGCAAAATTGAAATATTTTATGTCAAATTGAAGTTTTGAATCAGAAAACAATTTCATACCGCATTCATAAATTTCTGACTTTGAATTAGTTTCATTCTTGTAAGCACAAACAATACTTGCAACTATTGAAGCTACTGCAAATAGAAGTGATAGAATGGAAAAAACAATTATATAAGTCAGCTCTGTCAAAATCAATCCTCGCCAATATGTAATTAATATATTATACAGAAAAATTTCGTGATATAATAGTCTTTGTTGTGATATATTAAGCAAATTTTATGAGAAATTTTTACATTTTAACATTACTCTTCTATCTAGTATTTACACCTAATTTAGTGTATTCACTTGAGGGAGGAATTGAATATGACGGAGTATACATTGATTATACAGCTTTAAACTATAACCAATGGCGAAAAACGGCTGATTATAATTTTTTGAAAGCTCGTAATGCAAAAACAGAAAATGAACGTCAGATGTACTATTCTCGTGCCGTTGGTGCTTATCAAACCATGACAAAAATTAACCCTTTTGATCCAATTGTTATGGCAACAATTGGTCATATTTATGGAAAAATGCACAATCGTGTTTATGCTAAAGCCTTTTTGGATAGAGGCTTGAACTTAGATTTAAAAAATCCTATCGTAAATTATTATTATGGCATTTTTCATGACGATGAAAGAGATTATAGAAAAGCTAGAAAAAGCTACACTGTGGCATTTGCAAATGGCATGAAGGCTAATTATGATTTAATAATAAGACTTGCCGTTGTAAATGCTAAACTTGGAGAGTTGGAAAACGCAAAGTATTATTATAATCTTGCTTATATGCTAAACCCTTCAAAAGAATTAAAAAATAAAATCATCTTATTAGATGAATTAAAAAAATAATTATAGTTATATCATAGTATATAATTATAAGATTAGGGAATGGGGATTGAATTAAATGTTTAAAAAAGTACGTTTAGTTTTAATATGTTTATTGGCATTGCAAATGTTTATACCAGCACTAGCGAGGGGTAATACTGATTGCAGTAAAAACGCGTGGGAAGAATATCAACCTAAAAAGCATGAAGTTATTTTTTCCCAAGAATTATTTAAAATTAATGCAATTGACCCTAACACATACACAAACCCAAGCGGTAGTAGCTTTCCTGGGGTTAGAGGTGCTAACCAATTAGTAATTTATACTCCAAAATTTGGTACCTCAACTGAAACAAATGAATACGGTGGAGAAGCTATCGTACAAGGTAATACAGTAGTAAGTCTTAGTGGTGCAGATTCACTAATTCCTAAAGACGGATTTGTAATTAGTGGTCATGGTCGTGCTAAAAAATGGATGAACGAAAACCTTATGGTAGGTACAAAAGTTTATATTGATAAATATAATAAAACTATAACAGCTTATATCACTTCTGAAAGCTTTATTTATGATGCTCAAGAAAAGATTAAAGAAGCTAATTCTATGATTAACTACTACGAAAGCAATCTTTTAAATTATGATTCATCATTACCAAAAGCATATATCTCAAGAGCTAATTATTTCTTAAAAAGAGCTAAATTTAGCCCAAGAAATGTACAAAAATATTCAACTTTATCAATTGAACACGCAAATGGCGCTATCGCATCATCAGTTCCTTTCAAAGAAAGTGAACTAAAAGGTGTTTGGATTAGACCAACTGCTACTTCAAAAACTGCTATCATTAACACTTTGAATGATATGCAAAAAACAGGTATTAATAATATATTCCTAGAAACTTTCTATCACGGTAAAACAATTTATCCAAGTAATGTTATGAGAAGCTATGGCTTTACGACTCAAAATGAGTTCTTTACAGGCTTTGACCCACTTAGAATTTGGATTCAAGAAGCTCACAAACGAAATATCAAGGTAAATATTTGGTTTGAAAGTTTTTATGTTGGTAACAAAGTCCCAACAGATTATCCAGAGTCAATCTTAGCCAAAAAACCAGAATGGGCTAACGTTAACAGACGTAATGCAAACAAACCTGGTTTACACCCATCGTTGTCAGAACACAACGGATATTTCCTTGATCCTGCAAATCCTGAAGTACAAGAGTTTGCACTATCTTTAATCAAAGAAATTATTATTAATTATAGACCAGACGGTATCAACCTTGATTACATCAGATACCCACAATCTGTATCAAGCGGTTATGCTGGATATATCGATTCAAACTGGGGTTATACAAAATATGCTAGAGACGAATTTAAAGGACTTTATGGTATTGACCCTTATGACATAACTTCAAAAGATTCTCGTTGGGATTTATGGAGCAGATATAGACAAAACAAAATTGAACAAATGGTTCAAAAAGTAAGCTGTCTATGCCGTTCAAACAAAGTTTTATTTACAGCTGTTGTATTTCCAAACCTAAATCAAGCTACTGCCGTAAAACAACAAAACTGGGCTAAATGGGCACAATCAGGTTTGGTTGACGGATTCACTCCGTTATTCTTAACTTGTGATCCTAAAACTATGAAACAAATGGTTTACGATTTCAGAAAACATATTTGCAACACAAATACAAAACTTTACGCAGGCTTATTCGTAACATTTATGGGCGGAGCAGAAGAAGACCTAATAAGACAAGTCCATGAAACTAGAAAAGTAAATTTAGGCGGTGTAATTATATTTGATTATGCTCACTTTGCAGAAAAATATAAGAAAATTCTATCTTGCAGTGCATTTGATTCATCTCAATGCAAGGTTTCAGTACCTAGAACTGTAAGTTCATACAAAACTAATAAATAGGTGATTATTATGTGTGAAGACGAAAACAACGAACAAAAACGTGAAAAAAGACAATTCTTAGGCATAACATTTGAATGTTGTAATGTTTATGTAAGGATTTATAAAAACAAAGAAGGTACAGCATACGTAGGTCGATGCCCTCGTTGTATGCGACCAATTAGAATACCAATAGGTGAGGGCGGAACAGGACAAAGATTTTTTAGAGGTAGATAATATGGAAAAACTTAGAAAAGAACACGAATTAATCGACATTTTTTACAATTTAACAAGTATTCCTTCACCTTCTCTACACGAAGAAAAAGTTGTAGATTGGGTTAGAGACTTTTGTAAAAAAGAAGGTTTAAATTTTATGACAGATAGCTACAACAATGTAGTTATTAAATTACCAGCAACTGATAGTTCAAAACCAATGATGGCATTGTCTTCGCATATGGACGTAGTTGGTGATGATTCACCAGTTACACCAATTTTAGATGGAGATTTTATTCATGCTAACAATAGAACTCTTGGCGGAGACGATAAATTCGGAATGTCAGCTGCATTAAAATTATTGAAAGATACTAAAAATTCAGACATGAAACACGGCGGACTTGAAGTTGTATTCACAAGAGACGAAGAAAACGGTATGAGCGGTATTCACAACTTTGATTTTAATAACTTAGACTCAAAATATGTAATCGTTTGTGATGCTGACGAATTCGGGGTACTACAAGTTTCTGGTGCAAGCTACTGCAACGGTCATGTTGAAATTAATTGTAAAGGCGGACACTCAGGTATTGAAATTGCTGATAAAACAAAGCCGAATGCTGCAAAATTAATTGCAGAGCTTTGTAATGAAATTCCACAAGGTGTTTATTATGCTGATGAAACAGGTGTTGTAACATCAATTAACCTTGGTGGTATTAAAGCTGGTGATATTAAAGTTACAAACGTTTTAAATCCTCACGCAGAAGCTTCATATTCTATTCGTAGCGCTGATTTAGCAAAAGAAAATGAACTAATCGACAAAGTTATGAAAATTGTTGATAAATTCAACGAAAAATATGAAGGTATTGCTAAGGCAGATGCAGTATTTAAACAAAAAATGCCAGCTTTTGAAAAATCAAATGATACTTATATTCCAGAAGTATTTGAAAAAGCAGCACAAAAACTTGGTGTAAAATATGAAATTAATTCATTCCACGCAGGTGCTGAAACTCATATTTATTGCCAACACAAAAATGCAAAAGGTGAAACATTTATACCTTTCTTGCTAGGTCTTGCAGACTTGTACAACATGCACTCTGCAGATGAAAAAATTGATTATAAAAGCTTTTTAAAAGGTTACGATTTATTAAAGGAATTTTTCTTCCAATTCAACAAATAAATCAACAACCTTAGAATGAATATTTTCGATTGAATCGACCGAGTTAATTACTTTAACTCGGTTTGGTTCTTTTTTAGCTATTTCTAAATATCCATTACGAACTCTTTCAAAGAACTCTTTACCAGCTGATTCCATTCTGTCTTTATGAGAACCAACTCTTGCCATAGAAGTTTCAACATCTATATCAAATACGTATGTTAAATCAGGTTTTAGACCGCTTGTAGCGATATCATTTAACATATTAATTCTTTCAACATCAAGTTGTCTACCATAACCTTGATAAGCAACAGATGAATCAGTATGTCTATCAGAAATTACAATTTTACCAGCCTCAACATTTTTGCGAACGATAATATCAACATTTTGAGCTCTATCTGCGAGAAATAGGAATGATTCACAGACAGAAGAAACTTCGCCATCATAATCAAGCAATAAGCCTCTGATTTTTTCTCCTAAACCTTTACAACCTGGCTCACGAGTTAGAACAACTTCATATCCTTTTTTTTGTAAATACTCAACAAGAAGATTGATTTGTGTTGTTTTTCCACAACCATCTTGACCTTCAAATGTAATAAACATACCCTTTTTCATAATATACTCCTAAAAAATAATAAAAAAAGGCGGGAACTTTTGTTCCCGCCTTTTAATAAGAATTATTAGCCAATAACTTCTCTAACTTCTGTAGCTAAGTTTTTAGCGTCTAATTTAATACCAGGACCCATTGTTGTAGTCAAGTAAACTGACTTAACATAAGTACCTTTAGCTGAAGCAGGTTTAGCTCTCAAGATTGCATCTGCAAGAGTTGCAAAGTTCTTAACTAAATCTTCTTCTGAGAATTGAATTTTACCGATAGGGCAGTGAATCATACCTTGTTTATCAGCTCTGAATTCAACTTTACCAGCTTTAGCATCTTTAACAGCTGCAGCAACATCTAAAGTAACTGTACCTGTTTTTGGGTTTGGCATCAAGCCTTTAGGACCTAAAACACGACCTAATTTACCAAGCATACCCATACAATCTGGTGTAGCAATTAATGTATCGAATTCGAACCAACCGCCTTCGATTTTTTCAATAATTTCTTCAGCACCAGCTGCATCAGCGCCTGCATTTAAAGCTTCAGTTGCTTTAGCACCTTTAGCGATAACGCATACTCTAACAGTTTTACCAAGACCTGCTGGTAATACTGTTGTTGAACGTACTTGTTGGTCTGCGTGTTTTACTTCAATACCTAAACGCATGTGACATTCAACTGTTTCATTGAATTTTGAAACTTCACTTGAAATTTCTTTTAATTTTTTAATAGCCTCAACTGCAGTAGATGGTTGTTCAAAACCTTCTAGCATTTCAGCCATTTTCTTTTGTTTTTTTGTTAATTTTGCCATTTTAAATTTTCCTTTCGTGGTATTAACGGACTAAAAAGTCCTTCCAGTCTAAGTATAACTAGTCTTCTTTAACTGTTACACCCATAGCTCTACATGAGCCTTTAATCATCTCAACTGCTGCGTCCATTGTTGTTGCATTCAAATCATTCATTTTAATTTTAGCGATTTCTTCCAATTGAGCTCTTGTGATTTCACCAACTTTTTCTTTATTAGGAGTTGATGAACCTTTAGGAATATTTAATGCTTTTTTAATTAACACTGGAGCTGGTGGTGATTTGATGATAAAAGAGAAACTTCTATCTTCATAAACATCAATAATTACAGGGATAATATAACCTGCTTGAGATTCAGTTTTAGCATTGAATTGCTTACAAAAATCCATGATGTTAACACCGTGTTGACCTAAAGCAGGACCAACTGGTGGTGATGGATTAGCTTTACCGGCTTGAATTTGAAGCTTAATTTTGCCTACTACTTTTTTTGCCATTTTATTTTTCCTTTCTGTGGTCAAACGGGGACTTTCCCCTTCCACTCATTATAATTTTTGAATTTGTTTGTATTCTAATTCAACTGGAGTTTCACGTCCAAAGATTGAAACGTTAGCACGTAATTTAGCTTTATCTGGATAAACTTCTGTGATTTCACCAACGAATTCAGCGAATGGACCAGAAATAATACGTACTTGATCGCCAGCTTTAACGTCAAGTTCAATTTTTTGTACTTGAGTATCAGTTCTGTGAATAATTCTTTTGATTTCACTTTCTTTAGCTGGAATAGGTTTTTTAGCTGAACCAACGAATTTTGTAACACCTGATGTGTGTCTTACTACATACCAGCTGTCTTCGTCCATAATCATTTCAACTAATACATAACCTGGGAATATTTTTTCATCTTTTTCTTGTTTCTTTCCACCTTTAACTTGAGTTACAGTTTTCTGTGGAACTTCAATTCTAAAGATTTTGTCAGCCATGTTCATATATTCGATACGTTTTTCAAGGTTAACTTTAACTTTGTTTTCATAACCAGAATATGTGTGAACGATGTACCAACGTTTTTTATTATCTTTTTTAGAAGGTTTTTCTTCAGCTGTTTCAACTGGAGCAACTTCAGCAGGAGTTTCAGCCTCTGTTTCAACAGTATCAACTGTTTCTTCTACTAATTCTTCATCTAATTTTTTATCTGTCATAAATCCACCTAATTATTTGATAGGTATTAAACCTAAAAGTCCTTTAAAAACTAAGTCGATAAGATAAACACTAATAGTAAAAATAGCAACAATAGCCACAACAAATGCAGTTTCTGCAATTACTTGATTTTTTTCTGGCCAAATAATTTTACTCCACTCAGATTTAACACCTTTGAAGTATGTAACTATTGAATTAATTGTATTGTTCATCATCTCAACCTTTAAATTTGAACGACTCGCGCCCTGAAGGACTCGAACCCTCGACATCCGGTTTTGGAGACCGACGTTCTACCAACTGAACTAAGGACGCTCTTGTCGTATTCTAAAAACTATTTTGTTTCTTTGTGTACTGTGTGTCTTTGACAACGAGAACAGTATTTTTTTAATTCTAATCTTTCTTTAATGTTTTTTTTGTTTTTAACTGTTGTGTAGTTTCTTTCTTTGCATTCTTCGCAAGCTAGAACTACCATTTTGTCAACTCTGCCTTTAATGCCCATAATTAAATTCCTTATTTTTTCATATTAAAATATACCGCAATTGCGGTTACTATACTATCATAAAATAAAAACAATAAAATGCAAATATTATGTAAATATTAGTTAAAAAAGTCGTCCAAATTTTCTTTTTTAGCTTTTTGTGCGTTTTCTCTTTCAGCTTGAATAGCTTTTTCATGCTTCATATTTTCCATATTCCAAATTTGAAGCAATTCTGTATAAACACTGCCACGTTTTAACCATTTTTTAATGTGTTTAGGATCTTGACCAATAGAACCATAGATTAAATCACCTGTGTCTAAGGCGATTACACCTTCTGAGATACCAATTCTTATTACAATGTGAGGTACAGGAAATCTATCCAAATCCATAGAAATTTTTAAATTATTATATCTATGTTTGTCAATATTACGATTTTGCGGAGTTGACAATTCATCGATAATAAAATCTTTCAACATATTTGAATATCTGTACAAGCTATCAACCATAATAACCTCTAATTGTTTAAACTATGAATTGGCGCAGGAATTCTACCACCACGACTTACAAAGTTTTGTGCAGACAATGTATTAATTGGCATAATAGGAGCTTCACCTAATAAACCGCCCCATCTTACAATGTCGCCAACTTTTTTATCAGGAACAGGTATAACTCTTACCGCTGTTGTTTTCTTATTAATCATACCAATTGCCATTTCGTCAGCGATAATACCAGAAATAACATCTTCTGGAGTATCACCTGAAAGCGCAATCATATCCAAACCTACTGAGCAAACAGAAGTCATTGCTTCTAATTTGTCAAATGTAAGATGTTTAAGTTTAGCCGCTTCAATCATACCAGCATCTTCAGAAACAGGAATAAAAGCGCCAGAAAGTCCACCGACATGTGAACTTGCCATAATACCACCTTTTTTAACGGCATCATTAAGCATTGCTAATGCAGCAACTGTTCCGTGCGCGCCAACATCTTCAAGTCCCATAGCTTTGAAGATACCGGCAACACTATCTCCAATAGCTGGAGTTGGTGCCAATGATAAATCTACAACCCCAAAAGGTATGTTCAATCTTTTTGCCATATCCCTACCAACAAGTTCACCTGTTGTTGTGATTTTGTATGCAATCTTTTTGATTGTATTTGCAAGTTCGCTCATATCAGCTTTTTTATCAAGTCTTTCTATTGCAGCTCTTACAACCCCTGGACCAGAAACACCAACGTTTAATGCACATTCAGGTTCGCCATAACCACAGAATGCACCCGCCATAAATGGATTATCCCCAGGAACATTACAGAAACTTACTAATTTTGCAGCACCAAGACCGTCTTTATCTTTAGTCAATAATGCAGCTTTTTTTACAATTCCTGCCATTTTCAAAACAGCATTCATATTAATACCGGCTTTTGAACTTGCCAAGTTTACAGAAGAGCAAACTTTATCTGTGCAAGCAAGAGCTTCTGGAATTGCTTCAATAAGGGCTTCATCACCTCTTGTACAACCTTTTTCTACAAGAGCAGAAAAACCTCCAACAAAATCAACACCGACCTCTTTTGCAGCATCGTCTAATGTTTTAGCAATTTTTACATAATCATAATTCTTACAAGCTTCGCCAATCAAAGAAATTGGAGTTACAGAAATTCTTTTATTGCAAATTGGAATTGAATACTCATTTTCAAAATCATTTGCATAAGAAACAAGATTTTTTGCATATTTTAAAATCTTGTTATGAATATTTTCACAAACCTTATCCACATCATCTGAAATACAATCTCTCAAGCTTAACGCAAGAGTAACAGTTCTGATATCAAGATTATACAATCTAATCATATCAATAGTTTCAAGTACAAAAGATTCGTTAATAACACTCATAAATAAAATACCCCTTAATATATATATTAAAATTATATCACAAAGTTGGCAATAAAAAATAAGTTTGTTATAATGACAATAAAATTAATAAGGAGTATAAAAATGAAAGTTTTATTTGCAGCTGCAGAAGTGGCACCATTTTCAAAAGTTGGCGGACTTGCTGACGTAATGGGAAGTATGCCAAAATTCTTAGAAAAGAAAGTTGATATGGCTATTTTTACACCATTACACGGTAGTATTGATAGAGAAAAATTCGGTATCAAAAAAATGGAAGGTATGGAAATGTGGATAGATTTTCAATACCAACCACAAAGATTTAATTTATATACTTGCAAAATGCCTGGAACAAAAATTGACATGTACTTTGTAGAAAATGAATGGTATTTCAGCTGTTTCAAAGACGTATATCCAAGAAACCTAGACCCAAGATACGAACACGAAAGATATATCGCATTTTCATTAGCAGTAATGGAATATGCTAAAAAATTAAACTTTAAACCAGACGTTATTCACACAAATGATTGGCACACAGCTATGATTCCTGTATATGTTCACAGTAATTATAGATATGATGACTTCTACAAAGATGCAAAAACAGTATTCCAAATCCACAACTTAGCATATCAAGGTATTTGGTTTGATGACGTTTTAGATTTTGCAAACATGAGAAAAGATATTGTATATAATGAATTCGGTGTTGAACACTTTGGACGTGTAAACTGGGTTAAAGGTGCAATCAACTATTCAGACAAAATTTTAGTTGTTTCACCAAAATATGCAGAAGAAATTCTAACTCCAGAATTTGGCGAAGGTATGGATTACACATTAAGATGTCAACAACACAAAATCGTTGGTATCTTAAACGGTATTGATTACACAGCATTCGATCCTAAAAAAGATAAAAATATTGCTAAAAACTACGACGTACGTTCATTGATTAGTGGTAAAGCTGAAAACAAAAAGAAAGTAATGGAATACTTCTCATTAAAATATGATGAAGAAAGACCATTAATCGCAATGGTATCGAGATTAGTAGACCAAAAAGGTTTAGACCTAATCAGAGCAGCGGAAGACGAATTAAAAATGATTCCTGCAGACTTTGTATTCTTAGGTTCTGGAGACAAAAATCTTGAAAACTTGTTAATTTGGTTATCAAATAACACTCCAAACATCAGAGCTCACATCGGCTACGATGCAAAACTTGCAAACTTAATGTATGCTGGTTCTGACATGTTCTTAATGCCATCAAAATTTGAACCATGCGGATTAAGCCAATTAATCGCTATGAGATATGGTTCATTACCAATAGTAAGAGCAACAGGTGGTTTGGATAACACAGTTGTTGGCACTCCTCAAGAAGATGCAACTGGCTTCAAGTTCTGGAGATATAATGCTTGGGATATGAAAGAAGCTATTTACTATGCAATCAATGTTTACCATAATAAAAAAGTATTCAACCATATGCAAAAGAATGCTATGAAATCTGACTTCAGCTGGAAAGTAAGTTCAGAAAAATACATGGACATGTATAGAGAATTATTAGGTAAATAATTTAAATCTGAAAAAATAATAAAAAAAATTGCTCGCATGCGGGCAATTTTTTTTTGCAAAAATACTTTATTATAATATCAATTTACTTATTTTAG
>CAVCIU010000013.1:0-38518 GCA_963602355.1 Methanobacteriaceae archaeon | reverse complement strand
GTAAGCCAACGAGAGCAACTCTCGTTGGCTTTTTAGATTGGAAATCAACAGCACTTGTAGGTTATGAAATTATGATGACTGAAAATACTCAATGTATCGCAAGTGCTTTAAGAAATAGTATTTTAAATTTGGGTGTTATTCCAAAAGTAGTGTACCAAGATAACGGCAGAGCTTTTAAGAGTAAATTCTTCCAAAGTTGTGACTTTGATGAGGATGGTTTCAATGGTGTTTATGCCAATTTAAATATACATTCAGTATTTGCCAAACCTTACAATGCCAGAGCAAAAGTAATAGAAAGATTTTTTAGAGAATTCCAAGAAGAATTTGAAAAAATGATGCCATCATACATTGGAACAAGTATTGAAGATAAACCAGCTTGGATGAAACGTGGTGAGAAACTTCACCTCGCTATGCATCAACAAGAAACTAACAATCACATTCCTACAGTACAAGAAGTAATTAAATACATTAACTGTTGGTTAGAATTCCACAACAAAAAGCCTTGTCCAAATGATCGTTCAAAATCTATTCAAGAGATGTTAGATGGAGTTCAAAAACAACATATTAATATAAATATATTAAATACATTAATGATGAAAACGGAATGCAGAACAATAACTAAGCACGGAATAACATTCTTAAATATGCATTACAGAAGTGAGGCAATATTAGGTTTAAGAGAACAGGTATTTATACGTTACAGCCTATTTGATTTATCTAAAATATTTGTTTATTCCTCAAAGGGTGAATTCTTATGTGTAGCAAAACGAGTTCAAAAAGTTCATCCGATGGCAAATGTACTCGGTACAGTAAAAGATATGGAAGAATACAAACAACAGTATAAAAAGCAACAACAAATTAAGAATAGATTAGTAAAACAAATCAAAAAGAATTTCACGTCTGATGAATTACAAGTTCTTGAAATTGAACAAGAACAACCGATAGAACTTGAACCAATTATTGAGGAAAAGCCAAAACGTGAACATAAGAAAACACCTCGTAAACAGCAAATGAACAGACCGATTTTTACTTCAAATTATGAAAAGTATGAGTGGCTTATGAAGAATGGTTGCACAAATGCTGAAGATAGAACTTGGCTTACTCAATATATTAGAAGTGATGAATATTTTAATCTATACGAAAACTAAGAAAGGAGAAAAATGAAGAATGTATTTGTAAAAACAAAGAATGTAAAACGGCTCGTAGCCTTGCTTGACGAAGTTCAAAAACTTCCACCCAACATTCCAAAATTAGCATTAGTTTATGGTGAGCACGGATTAGGTAAAACTCATTCTGTAATTTGGTGGGCAACAAGAAACGATGCAATTTACGTTAGAGCAAATAATGAAATGACTCAAAATGGTTTATTAAAAGTTATTGTTGAAGAACTTGGAGAACGACCATTCTTCTTTATGCAAGAGAATTTTAATTTGGTTTTAAAACATTTAAGATTTGAACCGAAAATTATAGTTGTAGATGAGGTGGATTATCTTGTTGGAAATAAAAATGCAATTGAAGTTTTAAGAGATATTCAAGATAACACAGGAGTTCCGATTGTACTTGTTGGAATGGGAATGATTGATAAGAAAATTGCTCGATTCAAACATTTTGACGATAGAATTTACAAAAAATTGAAGTTTGAACATTTCGATGAAAACGATATCAAAGAAATTCTTGAATCAATGACAGAGCTCAATTTTACTGATGATGCAATAACTTATCTAGCAACACGCACAAATCAGTTTAGACAACTTGTAAAACTACTTGAAAAAATAGAAAAACTATCTAAAACAAACTCAATTGATGATTTTGATGAATATGTATTGAAAGGACTATTAAATGAAAGACAAAGTATTAAAGCTCTGCCGAAGATTGAAAAAGTCTTCGCTTAGTGAATTAACTCAAATGTTAGAAGTAGATGAAAATGAAATAAAACTTGCTCTATGGAAATTAGAACAAGAAGAATTAATTGTCGAAAATAATGGAATTGTGACACTTAATGATAAAAAGAAAACAGACCAATTATACAATAGAAATTTGCGTTTAATGTTTAATTACAAAACACCAGAGGTAATCGATTTAATTATTAAAGGATTTTGCTTGAATATACCACCACAAAAAATATGTTATATGGTAGATACAAGTACAAGTTGTTTATGCAATTATTATGCCGTTTTTAGAAAAATGATTTATGACCGACAATACAAAGAATTATTGTCTTTTTACACTTCAAATCCTCAGCAAGGTAGATACAGAAAGTTTTTTGATAAATACTCATATTTTTATGTGTATAAAAATAAGGTATTTGTTAGTGAGAAATTTTTGAGTTATTACGATGAAAAGAATTTTAGAAGTGATGAAATTAGAGAATTTAAACGTCTGTATTGCTATTTAGCAAGAGTTATATCCCATAAGAATAATGAATCACATTTGTATCATATTCTAGCAGAATACATTTGGAGAAATGAAAATAGTTTTGATTATTTATATAATGACTTAAAAAACAACTTAATTGCTTAACATTTCGTAATAAACTTTTCCCTAATTTTTTTATGCACTTCAAATATATATAGTTGTTGAATAAAAACTGTTTTTTCTGAAAATTGCAAGAATTAAAAAAGAAATTATACTTGAATTTCAGCCATTGAGTTCTGGGAATTTTCCCTGCCGTACGCATTCCTGCTATTTCAAAATTATGAGATATGAATATAATTAATTTATAACCTGTTTGAAATTCTGCAATAGTAATAATTCCAGCCTATACAGGCTTAATTTTGCTGTGCAAAATCAACCAAACAGTTTATATAAAATTCCTAAAAATAGATTACTGCTTGATATAGGTCAATGTATTAATCAAGAGAGGAATCCTAAAAAATATGAACAACTGTATTAACTGTCAAAAGAAATTTATAGAAAAAACAATCGTTTCTGTTATGGATATCAAATCCAAAGAAATTGAAGCAGTTTTGCATCTTTCGAAAAGTGTAGTCAGTCGTCATATGACAGGTGAAAAAAATAATATAGATGTGGATATCTACATTATTGAAAAAGCATTTGGAATAAAGATAAAGGACTACAGCATAAATGAATGATTTAGGTTCTAAAAAACTGAATATTCCTAATTGGGTTTCTATTAAAGATGCTTCTAGTCTTTTGAATGTGACAGAGAAAACAATTAAAAATCGTTGTTATGGTGGTAAATATATTTATAAAATAGTTTGGGAGAATAATTCAAAATTAATTTATATACATAGTTCATCTCTTCCAAAACAAAGTGATTTTAATATTGAAGATGAAAATTTAACAACAGTATCTTTTGCAAATGCTCCTTCATGGGCTAAATCTCAAGCAAAAAAATATGTTAATATTTTAAAATTGTCTGCGACTTATAAAGGTGTTGAATTACAAAATTTTATCAATGAATGGAATCTTAAAAATCCTAATAATAAAACATCATATTCTTCCTTAATAAAAATGAGACGAAGATATTACGAATATGGAGTTAAAGGACTACTTTCAAGATTTGGAAATAATAATGGAAGAACTACTGTTAATGACGAAGACTTCGATTATTTTAAAAGTTTGTATTTAAAAGAGGGTGCTCCGTCTTTATATTCTTGTTGGGAAATAACTTTAGGACACGCAATATTAGAATATGGTGTTAGTAAATTTGATTTTCCTAGTCATATGGCATTTAGACGAAGAATGATGAAAGAAGTACCGCAACAAGCAATATTTATTGCTAGAAATGGTGTAACAGCTTGGAATAGAAAACAATCAAATTACATAGAAAGAGATTATTCCAATATTATTTGTGGCAAAGTTTGGGTTTCTGACCACGCTCAAATCGATGTTGCATGTAGAATGCCTGATGGAAGTGTGAAATTTCCTTGGGTTACTGCTTGGAGAGATTACAAATCAGGCAAATGGCTAGGTTGGATTTTACAAACTAATCATCCTAATTCAGATTTAATCTTCCAAACTTTCTATAATTCAGCTTTAGAATACGGATTACCGGAAGACATTATTATTGATAATGGTAAAGACTACCGTTCAAAAGATTTCGCAGGTGGCAGAAAAATTCAAGTAGATGAACAAGATACAACTTGTATGCTTGAAGAATTAAATGTTAATGTTCATTTTGCACTACCATATAACGCACAAACAAAACCAATTGAACGTGATTTCTTAAAAATCAAAAATTGGTTATCTAAACATTGTGTTGGTTATCGTGGTGGCAACATTGTTGAACGACCAGAAATTCTTGCTGAAGAAATCAAAAACGACAAAATTATGAGTTTTGAAGATTTTAAAACTCTATTTGATAACTTTATCGTTGACGTTTTCAATAAACATCATTCAAACGGTAAAAACCACAAAGGATTATCACCAGACGAATTATTCTATCAAGAATTTACTGAAAAAATTGCACCATCAAAAGATGCTCTAAAACTATTCTGTATGAGAACATCAAAGAATTTCACTATTGGCAGAAATGGTATAAAAGACTCTGTTTTAGGTATAACTTATTGGGCAGATTGGATGAGTTTGAAAAAAGGAATAAAAGTATATTTGCGCAGAGATATAAAAGATTATGCCGATGCGTGGGTATTTAATGCTCTTAACGATGAATTCATCGGTAAAGCAAAAGTTGTAAAAGCTGTTGCTGCCTTACACGCAGACAAGATTTCAAAAGAAGAATTCAAAGAAGCAATGTCAATTAAAAAACGTAATAAGAAAATTGCTCAATCATACATTGAAAATTCTAGAGATATCTCAGCAGAAGAAAAATACGAAAATTACAAGGCTTTATTTGCAACTAATGATGAAAAGCCTAAAACTAAGGTTACTAAAATTGCAAACACAAAAATGGATAAGGTTATCCAACAAAACAAAGAAATGGAAGCCTTTGGCAGACAAGATTTATCAATATTTTTAGATGAGAAAAATAAGCAAGAAGAGGAAACTCTGTATCTATTTGAGACAGACAGAATTCTTGCTGAAGAAAATGAAAGATATTTAAAAGGAGTAGCAAATGGATATTAGAGCCGAATTACGTGATTTTATGGAAACTAATAATTTAACTATAACCTATGTTGCTACTGCTACAGGGCTTGCTAAATCTACAATCTCAATGTGGATGAAAGGCAATTATAATGTTAAATCAGATAAAATTACTGATACTATAAACAATTTTATTCAAAGAGAAAAAGAACGTTCTCTTCAACACGATTTGCCTGTTGTAGAAATTTCAATGATTAAATATATCTCTGAAATCGCTCGTTTATGCCATACACAAGGCAGAATTGGAGTTTGTGTTGGTATCGCAGGTTTAGGTAAAACAGTTGCTGTTAAAAGATATGCCGAAGAATTTATGGATGCAATCTTAATTGAAAGTGATTCTGGCTACACAGCAAAATCGTTGTTAAAAGAGATTCATAGACGATTAGGTTTATCAGGCAAAGGCTCAGTATATGATTTAATGGGCGAAACTGTTAGAAAATTAAACCAATCAGGCAGACTTTTGATTATTGATGAGGCAGAAAACTTGCCTTATAGAGCATTAGAAATTACTCGTAGAATACACGATAAAACAGGTGTTGGAGTTCTTTTGATTGGTAGAAATATTCTTCTTGAAAATTTAAGAGGATATAACAATCAATATGACCAACTTTATTCAAGAGTACAATACACAAAAATTATTGATAGATTACTTTTAGCAGATGTAGTTAAAATACTTGAATCTATTAATCAAAATCCAAAATTAGCAGAAACTTATCTTCTTTATTCAAACGGAAATACAAGAAGATTAGAACATTTAATTTCTCATAGCATCAGCGTTGCAAAAATGAATGGCAAGGCTGAGGTCGATGATGCTGTGATTAAACAAACTTCCAAATTACTAATGGCATAGGGGGATTATTATGAGTGGTAAGAAATTCCGACCCGACTACTTAACTTGTTATTACATTTTAGTAATTGCCCTTGCCATTTTTATTTTGGGGGTTCAAATAGGTATCAAACATGGTAGAGAACTACAACTAGACGAATTAAGGATTGAATATGGCAACATCTTCACAAATTAGAAAAATACATACCCTAAAAAACTTTATCGGATTAGATGACGATTTATATCGTGAAATGCTTATGACATTTGGCGTTCAATCTTCTAAAAATCTAACTGATACAGAAGCAGGAATTTTTATTGAGGTATTAGAGGCAAAGGCTGAAAAGTTTGAAGATTGGGTTAAAAGAACTAAAAAATATGCCGATTTATACCGAGACGAAAATATGGCAACACAAGCTCAATTGAGATATATCGAGGGTTTATGGAAAGAAGTTGCATATTTTGATGATGAAGATTTCAATAAAAAATCCTTAAGAAAATTTTTAAAATCGAAATTTAAAATTGACGATATTATGTTCCTTACAAAAGCCAAAGCTACAAAAGTTATTCAAGGCATAAAAGGAATGAAAGCAAGTTTAGAAAAGAAAAATATGTGTGGCCGCACAGTTTAGTACAAAACAATAAAAGGAGAAAAAATTATGATGTTAACTGAAGAAAAACAAGAAATGTCATCTGAAATGCAAGAAATGATGATGAACAATGAATTTGTAGGCAAAATGCACGAAAAAGCATCGGCTCACAGCGAATGTGCAATTATGGGTTTGATTAAAAATCAAATGCTTGATTTACAAGAAGAATTAAAAGAAACAAAGGTTAAATATGCTGATGCATCACTTCAAGAAGAAAATTGGAGTGCAAAATACGAACGTAGAATGGCTTGCAAAATTTTGGAAGGTAAAATCTCAATTTTAGATAAATTAAAACGAGACTTTGAAAATATGCTTACTCCGATGATGGCTTCAAATTAATTCCTTTGGAGGTCGAAACGAGCAGTTTCATTCTGCTCGTCTTAGTGTTAGGCACTAACTGATGAGACCAAGATATAAATAGTAAAGGAGACAAAATGAGTAACGAAAAAGCGATTCAAGTATTGGACAAACAAATTAAAGAAGTAGAAGATGCTATTCTTAACAACAAAGTGGATATTGCTGATTTATTTGTAAAAGTACACGATTTTAAACCATTTTTCGAATGTGATGTTGATGACTTTATGGCAAAAATGAATGAGATGGATAAAATGCCACCTCTAGTTGAAAAATTACGCAAAAATCAAGGTAAGTTACAAACTCTAGTATCATCAAAGGCAGAAATACAAAGAGTTTATTGCGAATACGCAGTATAGGTCGAAACAAGCGGCTAACGGTGCAAGCTGCTTGTCTTAACGTAAGGCGTTAACTGACGAGACCAAAACAAAATGAGGTATAAATGGAATACAAGGCTTGGATGGATTACATAAAACCAGAGGATATGCCAAACGATGACTTAAAAACAGTTGCTGAAGTTTCTGGCATTAAATCGGCATTGCAATTAATTTTTTCTGCTCCGGGATTAACTGTGGCTATCCCTAAAAATGCTTTTAAACAAGTTAAAAAGAACTATATTTTGCATAATTATGACGGCACAAAATATTCTTTAAACAAGTTGGCTTTAGAGTGTGGATTCACTCAAAGGTATGTTTACAAGATTATTAAAAACAATCTTTCAACAGACAAATAATTTTTACCCCTAGTGTAAAATCTAATAATAAATCACTTCTGTACTTCAATGTATCCCTACATTGAAGTTTTTCTTAATTATTTTAATATAATATTGCCATGCCAGAATTCTTCTTGTTATTATATTCACAGGAGAAGATTTGGGATGTTGGACTTAAAAGAAAAATTTTTAGCCGAAATTGAAGATACAGAGAACAACATCAAATTTTATGACATTCAACTATCGTTTCTCAACTCGTTGAAAAAGAACAGCCCAGAAGTAGAAATAGCATTTAATGGTGAAACCTTTGAAGATTTATACAAAATAAATAGAGAATCAAAGGCAAAATATATGTCGCATCTGAACGTTTTAAAACGTGAATTTGCGACATTATAAGCCAAATAAAAAGAGTCCTTGGAGGAGGACTCAGTGCTAATTACATGGACATGTTATGCATGATTTTAGGGCATGGCAAGCATGTTAATATTTTTTAATCTTCAAGTGGTGAAATAAGATCCATTGCTATATCGTATCTCTTTCCATTTTTATCTACGCAAGTTGCATATAAAACTTTACCGTCAGCAAAAACATTAACCCAAGTGTAAAGTAATATTCCGACTTCGTGTGTTTTGTGATTTAAAACTTCAGTTCCAAACATTGTTCTATCTTTTAATTCTTCGTTCATTGATTTTCTCCTTATCTATCAGCCTTTGTGCCATCGCTAAAAGTTAATTCTTTTATTAGTAAATCTCCACTATAAGAATCTCTTGAATATCTTATATTTTTAAATCCGTTTTCATCACTAAATGCAAATCCACCAACTGATTCAAATGCAATGCCATACTTTTTGGAAATTTTTTCTAATTCAGTAATAAATGCTTGGTAATTACGTTCTTCTTTTTCTTCTAAACAAATGCCCATTTGCTTGTCCTTTCTTTTGTTTATCTACAATGACATTAATCACTCTGAAAGAGTGATTAATCAACTGTTTAAAACTATTCCGAATCATTTAGACACATTTTATTTTGTAGTGAAAGTTGTAAGCATAAAATTATCAATGTAAAAATCTGAAATCGGTATTCCATCTTCATTATCAACGTAACCGTTATCCATTCCTGCTGTAATTTGGCAATCTTCAACTAAATCCTTTATACATTCTATAAGATGTGCTTTTACATACTCAGCAGGAGCATTTTGTATGTTTTCGATTAATAATTCTTTGTTTGTTTTAGCCATAATAACAGTCCTTTCTTTTTGCATTAGCATTAATCACTCACAATAGACTGTAAATCAACGATTTACAGTCTATTTAGAATCATTTAGACATACTTTAATAAATACGTTCGATATACCATTCAGAATTCGCATAATTATTGAAATTCCAACGAAGGTCAAAGTAAAAATCTGATTTATAGCAACCTATGTCTTTCCAAAAGCCAAGTGGTTTAATCAAATCCTTTTGTCGTTCATTAGCTGAATAACTTATTAATGCTTGTTGTAATTCTTTTTGGAATTCTATTTTAAATTGGTGAAGTGGTAAATCTACCACCTCACCTGTTCTTTTGCTTTTAGCAATAATGTTTAATTCACTCATTATTTTCACCCTATAAATACTTGCTGATTAGTTCTTTGAATTCTTTTGCGGTTTCAATATGTGCTCTTGCAACTGAATCAATATCATCTTGAGTAAATTCAACATTAATTATTTTTCTTATTCTTGCTGTTTTTACGTTTGATTTATTAACCCATTCTAGAGTTCCTAATGCTTGTTCAATGTCCGTTTTATGACTGTTCAATGATTCAAATAATTGAACATTGTTTGTAATACATAAATCAACTCCGACAAAATTATCCCTTGTATTTAAGGTTAATTGGATTGATACACCTGTTTTACCTAGTGGAAGATATTGCCAATGTTGAGGTTTAGGAATAACTTGATAATCACCTTCGCCTAATGAATCACAAACCTCGCTATATTTTTCCCAATATTCAAGTTGGAATTTTTTTGCTTTACCACCTTGAGAAACTTTTTTAATTGGAGGTTTTGCAAGACATTTTATGTCTATTTGATTTTCATTTAAAGTTGCTTTAAAAACAAAAATTCCAAACCCACTTGTGGCATTTTTATTAATGAGGTTTACTATTCTCATTACTTTTTCTTTTTCGTTTGTAATTATCCAAACAATGAAGGGAGGTTGAGGTAAATTTATTACTGTATCATCTCCGATAGCATTAAAAAAGGTATCCTCGTTTTGAGTTAATTCAGCAATATGAACAATCGTTTTGCCGTCTGCTTTTGGATAATTAGCGAGTTCTTGTATAATTGGAATTGGTGTCTTTTCCATAAGTTCGCTGAATTTTGCTTTGCTTTTGAATGCTTCTTGTAAATTAATTTCTGCCATAATATTCTCCTTTTGTTATGTACAATGACATTCATCACTCAAAGTTTTTTAATTGGAACTGTTTTTAATTATTCCGAATCATTTAGACACATTTACCAGCCTTTGTCATCAAGCCCACGTTTATATCGTTCTTGTTCAGCTTTGTTAAAATTAGCATTATGTTCATTAAATAATTTTTCATATTTAACTCTCGTTGCTTTTGTTTTAGCTGTTTCAATTTTATTTCTAGCCTTTTGGCTTTCATGATAACTTTTTGCGTGAAACGAATTTAATTGTCCATTTGTCATTGATTTAATATCATTGGCATTATATTTTGCTCTTACATTAAACCTTTCATTAATAGCCATAAAATATGCATCCGACCTAATCGTTGCCCTTGCACGAGCATCATTTAAAACGGACATTTGTTTATCAATTGCATCCCATTTTTTGTTTACATCTGGATGGTCGTTTGGTAATGCTTTGAATTCTTCCATCATTTTTGAAAGTTTTTCTTCCTCAAAAGCAACCTTTACATGTTCTTTTTTCATTAGTTTTCTTGCATTAACTTGTGCTTTTTTTAATTCATTGTCATTCATTTTTGAATATTTCTCTTTGTAGTAATTAATAGGATTCACAAGTTTTGGGGGATTTTCTGATTTTCCACCCCCGCTACTTCTGCCACCACCAGAACCACGACCTCCCATAAATTATTCCCCTTTCTTTTTCTCAATATCAAAGTCAATCCAATTTTTTTCACTAGCACCCCAAGTTATTTTTCTTCCAGAGGCTTTTTCTAGTTTTTTAACTACTTTATTAATTTGTGTTTGACTTGATTTATGTAATTCTTGCCAGTCATAATCTTCCTCATCTCTTGCATTAGATGGATTTTTCCATTTTCCTAAATATCTGACTGAAACGTTTATTGTGTTTCCGTAATCTTCAACTCTAAAGTCACTATTTGAAATATATCCATCAGTTTGAACATTACGTCTTAATTCAGATTTTAAATCTGAAACAGTATTATCTGCTGACATTTTTGCTTTCTTAACTCTTGGTTTCTTTTCAGCTTTAATGCCATTTTTGAGGTTTTCGGCTCTTTTCGCACGAGCTTTTGCAAGTGCTTCTAATCTTTTTTCTTGTGTTGTTTTTGGCTTATCTTCAACTTTTCTATTTTGTGTTTGTGTTGATTTGGTAGCAGAACCACCACCAGTTTTACCTCCACCAGAACCACGTCCACCCATAGTTTTTTCTCCTTTCGCTTTTATAAACTTATTCATATATGGATCGAACCAACGGATATTTTTATAGTCTTCAAGTTCGGTCAGTTTGTTTCCATAAATCAAAATCTCTTTTGGTTCAAGTTGTTTCAACATTTCTTTAAATCCGTTCATAAAGAGTGTTTTGGCATATTCATCGTTTAATACACCAACTGTTCCAATTGCAACTGTTGAACGCTTTTGAACACCTAAAAAACAGTATTTGAAACTTTGTTCATCTGACCAACTGATAGTTGGAATAACTTTTATTCCTAAACTTTGCCAATAACAAGCACACCAACGATTTCTATACACCTGCCAAATTTGCATTGCTTGTGGATAGTTTGTGTACATTGAAAAGTCTGGAGATAAAACTCCATCGTATTTTTTTAGTTCTTCAATTTGTGAATCCGGATTTCTCCAACATCTCTCAAAACGATAATCGTCCAAGAAAAAATGTGCTGTGCCATTTCTATTTGAATCTACCCTGTATGGGATGAGTTCGTTTATTTCGAACTCATCCTTTTTTATATCAGGGATACCAAACGAATTAGTAGAGGAGAAAAATCCTTTTTCAATATTCATTATTTTAATTATGTCTCGCCAAGCCATTAGTCCACCTTATTAAACCTTTTTGCTAAAGATTTGAATCTTCGTCTATCTTTTTTAGACATTGATGATTCATACTTTCTTGTAATCTCTATAATTTGTTCAGCAATATTTGTTGCCTTTTTTAAATCTTTTTTATCCCCCACAAGAGAGGTCGTTTCTTGATTTTCAACACTAACAGTTTTGTAGTTGATTAGTGTTGAAATACAATCAAAAAACGCTTTGCCAAGAGCAGAAAACCCAAACATTTAAACCTACTTTCTCAACAATTTAACTTGTTCAAGTAAGTAATTTGCAAAAGTTTCAAGTGCATTGACACCTTGATTAAAGCAATAATCATCCAATTCACTCGGTGTCTTTTTTGCTTTTTCTTTTAATTGAGCAAGGCTATCAATAGCAGGTTGAGTGTACTTTGCAAGATTTTCATATAGTTTAGTGATATTCTTTGGAACTTCTTTTTGAATCAAGTTCAATACGAATGGTTCAATCAAATTCCAAATTGCACATAGTTTTTTCCAATTAGCCATAATTACTTTTTTCCTTTCTTTTTCAATTGAAGTGTGTACCATTGAATTTTGTTTCTTAAATAGAAACCCATACGCTCTTTTGGTAAATTAGGGAGATATGGTAAATAAGTGATGTCGGTTTTACCTTCAGGTTTTGCTCTTTTTCGGTCAAATTCATAGTGGGTAAATACAGTTTTTTCGCTGACTTGAATTCCATATTTCAAACAGAGTTCTGCTGCTTTACAACACATAGCCTCAACCTGTTTTTGAGTTAGAGGATATTTTGTTTGTTTATGAGTTAAATCAAAACCATACATTCCGCAGCAAGATAAACCAATACATCCTGTGTTTCCTCCACCACAATGTTTGGCGTATTTGCCGTCATAACAATTTAGGTTGTCTTCTGGTTTGTATTTTCCTGCATATTCTTTTCCGTCTTTATCAAAAACAAAGTGGTAAGAATTCAAATCAACATTACAAGGTTTGCTCGCCCCTGCTGTCCAATGTAGACAAATCTTTGTTAGTGATGTCATTGTTTAGAACCTCCTCTCGTGCTTTTTGCCTTTGTTCTAAAAGGGTAATGTATTCTTCGTTTGTTAATGAGGGAGTTATATTCAAATCAATCTGGTCTCTATGGCGAACTACTTTCCAATCAGTCGCATTCAAAAATTCAAGAGCTTCTTTTGAAACACTTTCTTCTATGAATTTGTCTGCATCAAGTATCCATTCACCATTTTGAAAAACTGCATCTTGATGTGGTTTCAAAGGTACTTCAACATCATTGGATCCGACTTTATCAACTAATAAATATTCACCATTCCTAATTACACTTTTCATATTTAAAAATTCCTTTCAAGTTGAATAATCAACGAACAACGATCTTTAAGAGTTTTATTTACTCCGTTATAATCTTTGAATTGCATTAATCCTGTACCTGTTCTGACATAGAATAAACAGTCATCATAATAGAAACCGTTGTTGTTATACTCATGGCTTGCATCAAGTATTGAATTAACTTCCCAAGGCATAACAAATCCATCAATTTTGTCTTTAACCCAAGCTGATATTTTTAGATTTTTATAATCCAATCCTGTATTGTGATTAATCGCAAATGTTGTTGCTGCTTTTAAATCTATTTCTTCACTTTGGTATTTATGTTCAATTGCATAACATTCTGAATCAGTAATAAAATTATGTTGAGTTTTAATTCTTCCGATAAAGTTTATCTCTGTTGGTTCATAGTCGTTTTTCTCAACATCAAATTTATAAAATCGATTTTCTGGAATAACAAAACAATGTGCTAATTCAAACATTTCAAATTGTGCTATTTGAGCGTTCAATGTTGGTGTTTCGATGTCTGTAATTTCAAGTTTGAATTGCATACATTCTTCAAATACATCTACATCAAAATTTCTAACTTCATTCGCAGTCCAACCGACTTGGTCTTTGATTTCTTTTAAAACAACCCATTCTTCACCATTAAAGCCTTTAATAAAACCATTTTTAATACAGCCTGCCGGTTGGTCTGCTGATGCAACGATAGAAAATCGTGCTGCTATTCTATAATTAGGAAAGTCGAATTGTATCCATTGATTACCACCAGCAACTGACGCTAACCATTTATTTGCCCAATTATGATTAAAAGCGTAAAAGGGATAAAAAGTTCCACTCTGTCCAGAATAAAAACTGCTTGCTGATACTGAATAACCATATTTAAACTCAATACTTGTTGTAGCAGATATCATTGTAGGAATAGAATTTCTAACTGAATGTTTTTGTAATTTATTCGTATAAACAGGTTGTGCCGTTGTTACAACGTGATAAAATCTGTTATCGTTTTGTCGTTCTAGTGCGATAAAGTTAAGAGAATTATTGTTCAAATTTTCAATACTATATTTTGAGCTGATAGCAGATAACTGGTTAACTTTGCCACTTGTAGATAATCCAAGACTGTTATTTAAAAGCAATGGTTTATCGGCTGAAAAATCAAGCTCTGCCACAAGAGGCATATAGTCATTTTTTGCCTCAAAAAATTCCAATGCTCCAAAGCCTACATAAGCACCTGTTCCAGAGTTTTTGGTGATTGTTATTTTGTAATATTTGAAATTATCAAAATATGAAAGTCCGAAATATCTTCTTTCATTTTGTACCCAATTAAGGTTATCAACATACTGACCTAACAATGTCCAATTCGTATCGTCATTGCTTCCCTCAACTATAAAATCGCAAGGACAATGTGTTGCTGCATCAGTTGAGTTTCTTGCATTAATACAAAATGCTTTGAATTTTGGAGATTCTTTTCTGAATTCAATCTTTAACCAACCAGTTGCAACACCATTTAAAGTCAGCCAACCATAAGCATCTTTTGTGTGATGACGAAATGCATACCAAGGATTGTATGTTGCACTATGAATGGAACTACAAGTTATTACGCAATCATCGTTCTCATTAGCCTCCATTATTGGCATATAGTTTTTATCAAACTCAATATTTCTGATAAAATCAGCTCTACCGTTTTCATCTTTAGGACAATCCAAAATGGTTTGTGGCATAAATGAATTGGTGTGTATTTCCTTAGCAGAGAAATAATTTAATTCAGTTGCAACACCATTTTCAATTAGATAAATTCCACAGTCGCCATTTTTAGTGATTCTATCAACATTGTTTTGTAATTTGATTGAGTTGTTATTCTCTAATATTCTTGAATTTTCAAATAAAAGAATAACAATGCCTTCTTCAATTCCAATAAATTCACTAATTTTTGTTGTACCTAAAACTCTAAAGCTGTTCGTTTTTGAGTTTAAAAACAAAGAAGAACTTTCACAATTAACAGTTTCAGTATCATTCAAAACTAATGCACCGTTTAGTTTTCCACCTGTTTTATCAAACTTTAAATCGATATCTTCTAAACGTCTTGAATGTTCGTTATTAGATACTCTTAAATCTTCAAAGTTTTTATTAACCTCTGATGCAACCGCTTTTTCACCAGATTTAAATTGTATTAAACTTTCAATAATACTCATTATTATTTATCTCCTTTATATTTCGCAGGTGTATTCTTTCTCCAAATTGCAAGCCAATTTACAGCAGGAGTGTGTCGTTGTTCGGTGTTATAACAAGTGATAATGATTTTGTTTTCATCTTTCGACCAATAGCAATAAAGTGAATCGTTGTAATCTACATCACCAGAGAAATGGATTGTTCTAATTGATGGTAAAAATGCAAGCAAATCATCCATTGTATAACCGGTTGGTGGGTAAACGTAAGTTTTTGTTCCCTCATTATATCCGGATTCAATATGCATATTATGGAATCCATGTATTTCTTCACTTGTCAAAATATCTTCAATATTATGTGTATGTTGTTGAGGTGCATAAGGTTTTAAATTCTTATCTGGGACAATTCCATCTTCATCAAGAACAAGTACATTGTTTGCTTCGTTTCCTGCGTGAAAACCATCCACCATATCTGAGTTTAAATTTTTGCAAGTCTCAGAATTAGAAACAGCAACTTGATTTTCATCATTCCCTGCGTGATATCCATCAACTTTATCTGCATCAATTTTTCTATAATGTGCATTTGGATTTTTGTCGTGCATTGATTCAAGGTAATCAAGAGACACAATTGAAACATTTGAATCAACAATTAAATTGATATCGTTTAAGTTTTCAATTTCTACAATTACTTTGATATAAAAATCTCTTGTTGAACCTTCATCTTCAATTGGTTTATAACTCTCTGGAATATTCGCAACAGCAAATAAATCTCTATCTGAATCAAAGATTCCAACTTCACGAATATAATATCCACCAGAACTTGATGGGATAGCACATTCGATTACAAGTCTGTTTGAATAGTTATTATCAGCATAAATTCTTGCAATATTATTCCTATATGTTTCATTCAATAATTGTGTTTGTTCTTCAGTTGGTTCATAGGCACTATCCCCACCATCACCAACTGCGAAAGTTGATAACACCAATGGTGTGCCGTTTACCTCTGAATCTACAATCTTTTTAATTCCTGTTTTTGTGAGTAATGTATAATATTCCACTTTTAACTCCTAGCCAAATGCCCACGTTGAATCATCAAATGTTGATTTATCAAATACCAACGGAAGCAATTTAGATTTACCTTGCAAATGTTTTCCCCAATTACGTTCATTCCAATTGAATTCATCCCAATACAAATCGCAGGGTTTTGGATGGATAGACACAGTTTCACCTGTTATGGTTGCAAGTTTTTCCTTATAACACTTCATTTTAGAAGTCATTGAAATCTTCATACTTAATAGATGTGATCGTACGTTTTTGTACTCATTAATCAAATCTTCAAGTTTTGCGATTAGTTCGTAATCAAGTCCTTTTGATACAAAATCCAAATCTACTGAAAAGGTAAATGGTTCTCCTCCTGTTTCAAACCATTCATTGATTTTGCCCTCAATTCCGAACATATCAAAAATTTTTCTTAACGCATATTTTGTTCCTTTATATCTATGAACCTCAATTGCACGTTTTATCAAATCTCGTTTTTCATCATCATTACGACATTGCAACCAACCCTCATTCCCTGTAACGTGATATTGTTCAGCAAGATGTGGTAATGCATCAGAAGGAACATTGTCGATAATGCTTACTAATAAAACATTTAAATCAATGCCTTTAAAACGTTCTTCGCAAATTTCATCAAATATTTTTAAGTTAATATCGTTTATTGGAGATAAGTTACTCATTAGCATAACCTCCAACTTCAATATTGAAAATCTTTAAATCTGCCCATTGATGTTCAAGAATTTTTATATCCGATGGTACATTTAATTCAACTTTAAAGACACCATAAACACTATTTAAAATTGAAATGATTTGTGTTGCGATAACATCTTTTCCAAGTTTTTCAGCAAGCAGATTTTTGTATTCATTTAATTTTGTGTTTATAGTTGTCATAGCACTAGAAACATCGGCATCTTTATATAACCAAACTGTTGCGCATAAAGTGAAATCTATTTTTTCCGGTGATTTAACAACAACTTTATCAGTTAAAGGTCTAATTTTATCATCACTTAAATAATTTTGAACAGTATCTAATATTTCCTGCGTTGGGTTTCCATCTTTAGTTAATGGATAAACTTCAACTATTCCAGGCTCTGAAGATAAAATTGCGACGTCAGTTATATCTTGATGTGCAGATAAAGTATGGAATCTATAAGCACCTTTACTTCCAGCATTTGAAAAACTTTCTGGTGCTTGTCTGATTCTTTCTCTCAAACTTTCAACGTCTTCATCATCAGCACCACCAAGCGAAATTGTGATATTTGAAACTTCTGAAATATATGACAATGGTGTGATTAAGTTATTAATAGAACCTTTTGTATAATTATTTCCGATAGATCCTGGAGTTTCACTTAGAGCTTCGACATCTACATAAAGCAAACCTTTTGTTATCGTTGCTGATTTGTTTGTAGCAAAAACCAACAATCCATCTTTTGTTTCAACTTCAGTTCCTTTTGGAATAACAAAGTCAAAATCCAATGGTTCATCAATAGAAAAACGCAAAGTTGTTTTTGATGAGAATGCAAGAAGTTTTGAAACCCCAAGAGGTTCTCCAATATGTTCCAAAATATCTATTGGGGCATAACTCAATAGATTCTTTTTTGCAATTTGCTGAATTTCAACACGAAGCAAATTTTCACGATATGCTCCACTATCAATCATAAGACGTTCAATTTGAGCAGGTTGAAGAACTTTACCAGATTTCTTTTCGTATAAATCAACCCATTCTTGAGTAATTTTGTCAGCATCTCTTTCAATAAAATTCGGCTCAGGCAATTTTGTCATAATTTACCTCCGTTGTTGAAGATACTGAAGAATCTTCTTTTAAACTCCATTGAACTTTTATTTTTAATTGTGTTTCATCTATCTCAACTGAAACAGAATCAACATTTACTCTTGTCTCCCATAAAGTAATTGCATCAACAGTTTCTCTGATAATATTTGCTTTTGCTGAATTAATTGGATAGTCAACGTATTTTAAAATATCTGAACCGAATGTTGGTCGATGTGGTACAGAGCCTTTTTGAGTAGATAAAATTATTGCAATGCACTGGTTAATATCCTCAATGCCTTCTGATACAGAACCGATTTCATTGAGTTTCAATTGCCAATCAACGTATGTTATTTCATTTAATATTGTCATTACATACTCCCATTAGGTGCAGATGTAGGCAAGCTCAAGTTACCAACATGAGTGTGAGAGTTGTAAATATCTCTCATCGCTTGCATTGTTGAAACTCTATCTGAAACATCTGAATTAGAAACAATACCGTCAGTATTTTTAAACTTACCTGTATTAACAATGTCTGCAATCACATTCAATGTTTTTACTACGATAGTAAGCATTTGAGATTCTTTGTTGTATTCAATAAAACTTCCATCTTCAAATTTGATTAAATGTTGTTCTTTAGACATTCCGGGAACAGAATCTAATCCTGTATAGATCGATCCAAGAATAACTCCATCTTCAGAATTTTCATCCATAAGACAAGCAACTTGCTCTCCAACATCTAACATTGAATAAAATTTATCCTTTAATGTTTTATGTTGTAAGATTGGTAGCCAATAAGAAGTTATATCGTCATCAGAAAACTGAACACGAGCTTTTGCTGTTATTGGATTGATATTTGTGACTGTTCCAAATTTTAGCACGATTTAACCTCCAAACTTGTGCTATAACCATTACTTCTATCAATTGTGTGTCTTGTTTGAGTAATGTGATATTTACCAGAGAAATGACCAAAGCCTTTAATTTCGGTATTTAAACCTGCGATTAGATATGGATTACCAACTAAATCAATTGAGCCTTCTATTGTGTGATTTCCATTTGCAAGTGCGGCTTTTGCTCTCAATAAAGCTTGTTGTTTATTTTCACATCTTGCATTAATTTTTAAGGTATCTCCTTTAACACCCTCTTTATTTTTCGCAGTAGCAGTAACCTTTTTCCCTGTTTTTGGGTTGTGATAACTTACAGTAACAGCTTTATAGTTTTGACTTGTTTTTTCAGTTAGGGTTAATCTTGTGATGTCTTTTCGATACAAAGTTTTTGCTGAATTGGCGTTGATAAGTTTTTCTGTTTTATAAAATACAAGATTGTTTTCAGCAATTTTAAAGATGTATCCATATTGTTCAGCAAGTCTATGCAAAAACTGTAAATCTCGTTCTTGATTTTGAGTTATACGTTCAACTTTAACGTCATCAATTTCACCAACAAGAGTTAAATTATGTTTTTTCGCTATTTCGTTTGCAATTTGTTTTAACGTCTTATTTTCATAAGCAACTGAATTATTTTGTCTGAAGGCTTTTTTAATGCCTGTTGCAAGACCTTTAACAACAATAGAATCTGGTGGGGCAGAGTATTCAATTTCATCAATTTCAAAGATTCCACAGTTTAAAAGTTTTTCTCCAACATATCCGATATACACTCTTAATGCATCACCTTTTGTTGGAATCCAAGCACCTTGCCAAAGTTGTGCTGAATCTTCGAAAGTAATATTTATTTCATCACTTTCTCCACTTTCAAAGTCAGTATATTCAATATTAGTGACGTAGTTTGATACATCTCTTGTTATGTCTTTATTGTTATATTCAATTTTAAAATAGGGTTTTAGCATTATTTTCTCCAAGGAGGAAGTTCAAATTTTATAGTTTCAGTTTCATCAAGCACAGGAATTTTTAATTTTATTCCTGCCTTTAATATTGGGGTAATTGGTATGTTTGGATTTGCTTCTATGATTGGCTCGTATTTTGTTGCATCGCTATAAAATGTGTATGCAATCAAATCCCACCTATCATTGTCTTTAGCAATATACGAATAATATTCCGTCATTTTTTCTTTAATCCATTTTGCGTTTTCTTCTTTTCTTTGATTTTTCCTGCGTACTCTCTTAACTTGAGGTCGACTTGAATATAGATGATATCTCCCTCGTCACTTGTTTGCTCTGTTGCTGAAACGATTTCGGTAATAACAAAAACTCCGACATATTCACCGTTTCCTTTTATGAACTTTAGAGGCTCACCTTTTTTAGCAACATTTTTGAGCTTTTTTAATTCGTCTTCCGGAACGCAAAAACTTGCGTGGAAGTTTAGTTTTATATCCTGTTCTTGCAAATCTTGTCCTAGATATTGCAAGATTGGTTTGTTGTTTATTCGCTCGTGTTGAGCATAGTTAAATGTATTTGATTCATTTAACCCACTAAAATAGGTTATTAATTCAAATTCTATATCTCCTAACTGGGCGAACATTAATAAGCAAGCCTCATTTTTCTTTCGTTTTCCTTACGAACCATAGTTAATATGTCGTCTTTGTGTTTTTTGAGCATTGCAAGAAAATCATCTTTTGAACCATTACCTCCAGAGATTGTGATTGTAGGATTGTAATTAATCACAACTGAACCACCACCGATTGAACTTCCAACTTTACCATTACCTTTGAGTCCACTATGAAAAACTCCAAGAGTTTTATTCATAGCTTTGGTTATTGGCAAAGGTTTTATTGTGTCTGCAATAGTTTCAACGATTTTAACTTTGTGCAAATCTTTTAAAGGTCCTGTTTTAGCAGGTGAATGTGGTAGGTGGTCTCTAATTACTTGAGTTATTTTACCAATGCCGTCTTTTATTTTTCCAATGCCAGACAACATTCCACCAACAAGCATATCTGAAATTTTTCTTCCAACTTCAAAGGCTTTCGCTACAAGTTTTACAAATCCAACAATAATATTTGCTATTGCTTTACCAAAGCGAACACCCATTTTTTCTGCTGCACCACCTGTATCTTCAACAGGTTTTATTAATTTCTTGAACCAATCAATAATGGCTTTAATAGGTTTTAAAATTGGAGATAATGAATTGCCAATTTGTTTGAATAATGGCATCAAAGGTTGCAAACCTTCTTTTAATCCTTGCCACATTCCTTTAAAAAATCCTGTAATTGGTTTCCAATATTTATAGATAACTAATGCCACAGCACCAATCGCAAGTGCTATCCAACCAAGAGGTGTTGTAAGAAGAGTAACTGAAAATGCTCTAAAAGAAACAATGGCAGTTTTGATTAAATTTGGTATTCCTAAAAAGCCTTTCTTCAAACCGTTTAAACCTGCAACAAAGTTTGCTGGAATTGATTTAACTGAAGTTACTGTCCACTCTTTTAGTGCAAGTGCAGATTTAGAAATAGTAGATGGGAATTCTCTAAATGTTTTTAAAAGACTTTCTCTTAAATTCTTATCTATTCTTTTTATATCTGCCAACAATCCACCTTTTACTGAAAAGGCTGAAGCCAATCCCAATTTATCTCCACTTTGAAGAATCTTTGTTTTGAAAGTTAAATTGTGAGCAGCAGAATTAAGTCCAATAAATTCAAGAAGTTTTGCAGAGTTCTTGATTAATACAGGAGTTAAATCTCTTGCATAACCTAAAAATCTGCCATAACCAGACACAATTTTACCGATTAAAATCGCAGTTGTACCAAGAGCAGATAGAACAACACCCAAACCAATTGTTCCAATAATTGCACCAAATAAGCCTTTTTGAAGTAATGGATTCTTATTTATGCTTGTCAGAGCTTTATTCAAAAGTTCAATAGGTTTGTGTAAGTGAGGGAACACAAGCTCTTTCATATTAATTTTTAAGAGCTTAAATTGTTCGTTAGTTGTTTCCATCATATGGTTAAAGTCAGAATCCATAATCCCTTCTGCACCAAGAGATGATGCTTTAATTCTTCGATATTCGTCTAAGTTTTGCATCATTGGTTTCAAAAAGTTTAAGTCTGTTTTATTTCTGAAGATTTCAGAAACTTTAAACATATCTCCACCTGTAAGTTGGTTTACAAGAACAATCATCTCTTCGATTGGATCACGATTTTCTGCGGCAACCCTTTTCAAGAATGCAGGTAAATTAACACCATATAATTCTTGGAATCTATTAACAGCCATAGGTGAAGTAATTGCTTGTAAGAAACTTTCAAAGTTTGTTGCTGCCTCTGGTGCTGTACCTGCACCTTTCATTGCAACTTGAAGTGCTGCACCTAATTCTGCTACTGCTGGTACACCTTTCATTCCAAGCATAGCAGCACCTGCTGTTAAACTTGGAAATGCAGAAGCCATATCTTTTAATTCAAATCGACCTTCTTTACCTGCTTGTGCAAGCATATCCATTGTTTTACCTAAATCATCTACGTTAACTTTTAAGTTATCCGTTAATGAGAAAGCCGTTTTTGAAATATCTACAATTTCGGCTTGAGCAGCAGTAGCAGTTCTCCCAATTACGTTCATATAGTCTAAGGCTTTTTCAGGTTCAATACCTGATGCAACCAAAACATTTAAACCTTCTGCAATTTCACTTCTGAATTGGTTTGTATAACGAGAAATAGAACCTAGTCTTTCGTCCATTTCTGCTAATTGTTCAGCAGATAACTGTCCTACGTTCCCAAGTTCTCTTAGTTGATGTTCCAATGCAAGTGCTTCCGGTATTGCTTGTGTTATTCCTAATTTATATGCTAATCCACCACCTGCTAAAGTTAAACCAGCACCTAATTTGGTCATATTTTGACCGAGTGCATCAAGCGATTGTGCTGTCATTTGTATTTTGTTTTGGAGTTTATCAAACTCTGAATTTGATTTATTTACAGCATCACGAATAACCTTTGACATTTTATCAAAGGCTACAAGAGTTAATGATACTTTCATCATTGTGTCGAGCATTCTGATTCAATTTCCTTATTACGGTTATTCGTGTAATTAATTGCTTGTTTGCACCAATATGCAAGAGTTGGTATAGACATTTCGCATAATTCAGAATATTGCCAACCTGTGATTTTGCATAAGTGAATAATGGTTTGGCTATCTGGCAGATACGAGTAATTTATTGTTTCTTTTCGGCGGTTTGTGTCGTTTTCACACCCTGTAACTTCCCCGAAATCTCAGCTTGCAAAGCAATAACATCTTCTAAATCAAGCTCTAAAATATCCTCATAAACCAATTTCTGACCATCAATTTCACACAATTCAGCAAGTAGAGCGTACGGAATTTCATCAGATGTTTTTGCTTTTATTTGAGCTTGCAATAAATCCTTACCTTTTCCTTTTTCAAAAGTTGCAATTTTACCAGATGGCAAAGTTAATGTTTTTGTCATATTTTTTCTCCTATTAAAATTTTTATGGACAACCTACTTTAAAAGCGTGTTCAAAACTTGTTCAAAATCCTCTGTATTGAATTTTTATATTGGGGTTGGTATAAATTATCGTTTTGGATATTTTGAACCTCTTAAAATCGATTTTAAAAATTTTCGGTCATCTTTAAAGTCTCGTATCTTTTTCTTGTTGTAATATCAACTGGGGAATAAGGAACTGAACAAGCAATTAGAGCCAATGCAAGAGCCCAAAATCTATCAGCATGTCCACTTACTTCAGAACTATCAGCATCAAAACGTATGTTTCCTGCTTTAGTTGAAACACGTCTTATAGAGTGCAAGTCCTCACGAATATCGTGGTCAGAGGGAATGAAGATTGATTTATCTTCAAAGTTGGTTCTTAGGTTGTAAGCCATTTCCTCTTTTGATTTATTGGTAAACATAACTGCTTCCACTCTATATTTACCGAAGTCTTTTTGAGCTGTTTCTGCCAGTTGCATTCCTATCCCAGTTGAGTCAATACAACATCTTCTTAATTTTGGATGTTTTAGAATTGCAGAAAGAATTTCGTATTGAATATGAAATGGTGTTTTTTCTAAAACTTTAACTTTTCTTGTGTACTTAGATTTTTCAAATTGTTCCAAGCACCAGATAACAGTTAAATCTTTTCTTCTACCGATATCTATTCCGACATATAAATCTCCTGTTATTTCTTCAAGAGATTTAAGAACATCGTCAAGTTCACAAGGAGTGATTAAATCGTACGGTAGAAAAGCACAGGCTTCGTCTATTGCTACACAACAGTATTCCTGTAACCAAGTGTATTCATCGAAACAGTTCTTTCGTTCTTCTTCAATCCATTCAGATTGTTCTTCTTTTGTTGTTTTTCTGCCGTAGATTTTATCTACTAGTCCTTCGGCTACTGCTAATTGAATCGGTGTTTTATGATGAGCCCAATTCAACTTTCCTTTTTCAACTTGGTCTAAAAATTTGTAATACAAACAACTTTGTCCGTTGTGAGTTGAAAGTATCCTTAATGGATATCCCCAAGTAATACAAGGTCTAGCAGCTTTCCAAAGTTCGGTTGGGTTATTATGGAATGCAAATTCATCAAGAACTACCTTACCACCTTTACTTCTGAACCCTTTAGGGTTTGAAGATAATGCGTGAATCTTTGTACCGTTTGAGAATTGAATAACATAGGCTTTGATATCTTTTTCTTTATCTAGAACTTGTTCACCTAGATATTTTGTTGCTATGTTAAATAGCGTTGCCCATTGTTTGCAATAATCAATATATTCACGAGCGGCTGATTCATCGGCAGATGAAAACCAAACAGCAGGAACAATCTTTTTTACACAGTCTCTTACGTCTTCATAACTTTGAACATACGTTGCTCCTATTCTTCGAGATTTCTCCCATATTTTTACTTTTGAATTATCCTTTAACCATCTCATTTGATATGGTAAAAAGAATGGGTTTTTATTCTTCGTTGTCATTGTGTTTTATACCTAGAACTTCCTCTTCAATTTGAGCAATAAGTTCTGGAGTCAAACCTTTTGGAGTATCTTCTTTTTTCTTAGCAACAACATCTTCGTAATCTTTGACTTTTCCAATCATTGGAAGAATTCGGCAAAAAGCATACATTCTTCCTGTATCAACCTTTTCACCAGAGTCCATATCTTCCGAGATGCCTTTCATTAATTTTTTTGCAAATTCATAAAGCTCTTCATGAAAAGTTTGTCTTGAACGAAGATATTGTTTTCTTTTCCCATCCCAGTCGCCAACTTCTTTCCAGTTCATAACTGTTTTACGACAAAGTTTTAAACGATTACCAATCTCCTCTAAAGACATGTGTTCTATTACAAAAAGTCTTTCAGCTTCGTCATAATATTGTCTTTTGCTATTCAAATTCTTGCTCCAAATTCTTTATTTTAACTTTCAACTCTTTCATCTGCTGAGTAATTTCGTGCAATCGTTTTGTATGAACAATGCATTTTTCTGTATCGATTGATTCAATTTCTACATAGGGATTGAGTAATGTACGAATGATAAGAATTAAGCCAGAGGCTTCCGTATCAAGTTCTCTGTACTTCTTTTTAGATTCAGCCAACATTCCTTTAAGTTGTAATCTTTCTTGATTCACCTATGACACCTCCCTTTTTAGAATTGGACACCATAAGTTGTTGTCAATTTTGCTTTCAATTCTTGAAAGTAATGCTGCGTGGTATTGGTTTGTCTCCAAGAGGTCTTTTAAAATATCAAAATTATTCTGAATAATCTTTTCAAAAGCTCTAACTTGTGATTGGTGGTAGATATACCAAATAAAGAAGATTAACGCAGGGAATCCAATATTTTCTACTAGAGGATACATTTCATTAATAAATTCCATAAGACTCCTTTAAATACTGATTATTAGGAAAGAAGAAAGAAGGACTTGCGTCCTTTTTTTTAACTTCTACATTTACACTCTAACTCGTGATATATCTGCGTTTCAAACGTCAAAGGCAAAGATTAGTTGTTTGAACTTTTCTATGTCAAAATCTTTGCCTATTTCTTTTGAAACTCAATAACGACAAGGGTTATAGTGTGAGTATGAAATTTTTATTTGTTCACTAAATGAAAAAAAGAAGGTATGGTAATGAAATTTTATGAAGTATTTAAGGCAGGTAAATATCCCCAAGGTACATTTACCAAAAAAGAAATAACTGCCATTGCAAAAAACTATGATCCAAAATTTTGCGAAGCACCAATCACAATCGACCACCAACAAACTGGTCCTGCGTATGGTTGGGTAGAAAATGTAAAAGCAGACGGTGAAAAACTTATGGTTAGTTTTAAAGAAGTACCAGAGGCTTTTGAAAAAGATGTTAATGAGGGTAAGTACAAAAAGGTTTCGGTTGAATTGTACCGAAACCTTGAGGGCAAGGGTGCTTATCTTAAAGCAGTATCTTTCTTAGGTGCTGCTACACCTCAAGTTAAAGGTTTAGAACCAATCAAGTTTATGGAAGCTGAAGCAGATATTTATGAATCTGAATCAGTTGAAGAAACTGAACAATTTTCTGAAGAAGAAATTGTTGAACTAAAAAATCAAGTTGCAGAACTTGAAAATCAACTTGCTAAATTCAAAGAAAACAACAAAAAACTTGAAACTATTAAATCTTTAAAAGAAAAAATTTCATCTTTAACAGATGAAGTTGCTTCTTTCAAAGAAAAAGCTCAAGGTAAAGAAGAAATTGAAAAAGAGTTGAACGACATTAAAACTGCGATTAAAAAGAAAGAGTTTGACGAATTTATCGACAAACAAATCGAACAGGGTAAACTAATTCCAACGAATAAAAATATTATTCTTTCAGTTTTACAGGAATTAGATAATGTCAAAAAATTCGGTGAGGACTCGGCTGTCATTACTGACTTTAAGGCTTTTTTAGAATCCTTACCGAATCAAATTTCTTTCAAAGAAATTGCCACAAAAGAAAACCACGCAGACTCTGATGCTGAAGTAGATAAATTCTCTAACGCTGATGAAGAAAGCCTGCAAATTTTCAAAGAGGCAAAGTCTTTGGCAGCAAAAGAAAACATCTCGTTTAAAGAAGCATTACTAAAACTAAACATATAAGGAGATAAAATTGGGAAGACTAGAAGAATTACGCATTAATGCGTATTTATCGGAAGTTGCTCGTGGTTATGGTAATAACGCATTCGTAGCGGAAAATCTATTTCCAACAATCTATTCCGAAAAAGAAAAAATAGACATTTTTGAATTCAACAAAGAGGCATTCAATATCTATGATACTGAACGTGCAATTAGAGCCAATTCAAATGTTATTTCACCTCAAGGCTTTAAAAAATATACTACAACATTAACTGAACACGATTTGTCATATCCTATCGATTATCGTGAAGAACAAGAAGCCGAAAAAGTTAAACTTCAATTACACGCAACAAATGTTGTTACGGAAGGTTTAAAGTTAAAACTTGAAAAACAATGTGCAGATTTGGCTCAAGATCCAAACAACTACCCAACTGAAAACAAATTGATTCTATCAGGTTCATCTTGTTTTAATTGGAAATCATCAGATCCTCAAGGTGTAGTTGATGATGCAAAAGATGCGGTATCTTCTAAAATCGCACAAGATCCAAACACAATGATTATCGGTCAAGATGCTTGGAGAACATTAAAACGTCATCCAAAATTAAAAGAATTGATTTCAAATAATCAAAATAAATTACTTACTTTGAATTTCTTGAAAGAGATTTTTGAAATTGAAAACATCTTTATCGGTAAATCTATTTTCGTGGACAAAGACAACAAGTTTGTTCGTATTTGGAAAGATAACATCATTCTTGCATACGTTCCAAAATTAGGTTCTTCAAGAACTGAATACGATCCGTCTTTTGCTTACACCGTTCGTAAAAAAGATGCTCTAAACATTGATGAGTACCAAAAAGAAGGAAACAAAGTTAAATATATTCGTGCAACGGATATCTACGATCCATTCCTTGTTGGTGCTGAAGCAGGTTATTTAATCTCTGGTGTCAATGATCCAAATTACGATGCAACAAAAGATAAAACAGAGGAAACAACATAATGAAAAGATATAAGGTAAAACACACATCAATTCTGCATAATGGCAGTCTATACAAAGAGGGTTCAACTATTGAACTTGAAGATAGCAAAGCAAAACGATTAGAAGATTTTCTTGAACTTCTACCTAGTCAGCCTGCAAAAACTCAAACACAAAAACAACAATCAAAAAAGCCTACTACTGAAATTAAAAAAGAAACAAAAACAGTAGAAGTAAAAACCGAAACAAAACAAGTTGGAGGTGAAGATGGTAAATAAGCATTATAAACCTCTATTGATAGATTCAATAAAAGCGACGGCAGATATTGAACAACACCGTTTCATTGGTTTTGATGGGAAACATTGCACAGCAGGTGCAAAAGCATTAGGTGTTTCAGATGTTGCTATTGAAAAAGGACAATATGCACCTGTGGCTCTATTTGGAGTCCTACTTGTAGAAGCAGGTGGAACAATTACTGCCGGTGATGATGTTTCGTCAGACGAAAACGGCAAAGCAGTAAAAGCGACTGACAAAGCATTAGTAAATGGATATGCTCAAGATTCTGGAGTTGTTGGGCAAGAAGTAAGAATTGTAAGAGGTATATAATGTATTGCACTCTTGATGATATTGAAAAACATACATCTACCCCAACTCTGATACAACTTACTTCTGACGATGGGCAGGACGAAATAGATAAAACTGTTGTGGAAGAATCTATCCTTTATTCTTCTGCCCTTATTGACGGATATTTGAGAGGTAGATACTCTCTGCCTCTTGATATCTGTTTTCCTCTGCTACGAGTTTTGGCAGTTGATTTGAGTGTGTATCGTCTTTACTCTCGCAGAATGCAAAATGAAATGCCAGAAGTAATAGATAGTGCATACAAAAATGCTATTGCAACTCTAAGAGATATTCAAAAAGGTGTTATTTCCCTTCAATCAGAAAACGACACCTTTGAATCAGCAGGTTTCAATGTAGATGAATACCGAACAAACAAGTCGATTATAGATAAGCTCTTTAACAAAGGACGAATGCTTGAGTATTAAAGAGATTGAAAATTCTATCATACAAAAACTTCAAGAAGCATTTCCGGAAATATTAGTTGAAGGGTTTCCGGACAAACCTTCTGAATTTATACTACTTCACTACAAAGGTGCATTACTTGTTCACTATCAAGGAAGTAATTATTCAAATTCTGATGCCCTCGGATTTATTTCTCAAGAAAACAAAAAAGAGTTTTCAATAACTGTTGTTACAAGAAATCTTCGAACTAATGACGGTGCTTATACTTACCTCGACAAAGTTAAATCAGTTTTAACAGGTTTTGCACCAGAAGGCTGTTCAAAACTTATGCCAAGTAAAGACTTCTTTATTTCCGAAAATAACGGTATTTGGCAATACGGAATTAATTTTACTCTCACTACCCCAAACATACAAGAATACTAATTTAATACAAAATTTTTAGGAGGATAATATGCCAGCAAGTTTTTTGCATGGTGTTGAAACCATTGAAATTACAAAGGGAGCAAGAACAATTACAACAGTAAAAACTGCTGTTGTTGGTATCGTTGGTACTGCTCCGATAGAAGATGTGGAGGAAGATAAAAGAACAATCAACACTCCAACCCTTATTCTGAATGAAACCGAAGCAGTAAAATACTTCGGAAATCATAAGGCAGGTTTTACAATACCTCAAGCTCTACAATCAATTTTCGACCAAGGTTCTGGTATCGCAATCGTTATTAACGTCTATGATCCAACCAAACACGAAAGTGTAGAAGATGTAAAAACCTCAGATATCAACGGTGGTATTGATGGAATAACAGGTAAGCGAACAGGCATGAAAGCCTTTGAAGATTGTTATTCATTATTTGGATATTATCCAAAAACAATCATCGCACCTGTATTTTGTGAAGATACTGCTGTTGTAACTGAGATAAATACTATCTGCAACAAAATTAGAGCGATGGGTATTGTAGATGCACCTGTTGGCGCAACTGTTCAAGATGTAATTACAGGTCGTGGACCTCAAGGAACAATTAATTTTAATACGTCCTCTGAACGTATAATTCTTTGTTATCCACACTTAAAGGTTTACGATTCAACAACAGATTCAATCAAACTGCAACCTTACTCACAAAGATTGGCAGGTGTTATTGCTGCCAAAGATGTTGAAAAAGGTTATCATTGGTCACCGTCAAATACTGAAATTCAAGGAATAGTTGGTGTCGAAAGACAACTCACATCAATGATTAACGATCCAACTTCTGAAGTTAATACTTTGAACGAAGCAGGTGTTGTTACTGTCTTTAATTCTTATGGTTCTGGTTTAAGAACTTGGGGCAACCGTTCTGCGGCTTACCCAAGTTCAACTCATCCGACTAATTTTATCAACGTAAGACGTACGGCAGATATTCTTCACGAATCAGTTGAATACGCAATGCTACAATTTATGGACTTCCCTATTGATAACGGTTTAATTGATTCTATTTGTGAAACAGTAAATCAATTTATCCGTACATTAATCGGTAGAGGTGCATTGATTGATGGCAAATGTACGTTTAACGCTGATAAAAACCCTACAACCGAACTTGCAAACGGTCATTTGACTTTTGATATTGAATTTATGCCACCAACTCCTGCTGAAAGAATTACGTTTGAATCTTTCATCAATATCGAATTATTGAAATCGTTGGGAGCTTCTTAATGTACTGCATCCTAACTAAAGTCGGTGATTTGC
Source organism: Methanobacteriaceae archaeon (assembly GCA_963602355.1). Taxonomy (GTDB): domain Bacteria; phylum Cyanobacteriota; class Vampirovibrionia; order Gastranaerophilales; family Gastranaerophilaceae; genus UBA791. Next base: position 7,678 of record CAVCIU010000013.1, on the reverse strand, counting down.
AAGTTCACACCGATGAAAACGATTCTTGTTTTAATTGCAAAAACCTAACTAAATGCCCTCTGATACAGGCTATCAGTAAGGAAATTGTAATTATGCATTACTCAGATATTGAGGTGAGGGAGTGTGGTCTATATAAGCGTTTTTAGGAGTTTTAAATGTCAAAAATAGAAATAAATAAACTAACAAATGCCAATGTGTATATGAATGGGATTAACCTTTTAGGCAGAGCCGAAGAAGTTCAACTACCACAAATTAAACACAAAATGGCTGAACATAAAGCACTTGGTATGGTTGGTTCTGCTGAATTTTTCGCAGGTATAGATAAACTTGAATGTAAAATCAAATGGAACTCATTATACCCTGCGGTTATGGCAATGTGTTCTAATCCATTTTTAGCAACGATGATTCAAGTTCGTGCAAACCTTGAAACATACAATGGAACAGGACGTATTAAGGAAGTACCTGCAACAGCATTTTTGATTGGTACGTTTAAAGATTTTCCATTAGGTAATATCAAACCACATGAGAATGCTGAGTATGAAACAAATATGTCAGTTACTTATGCCAAGTTGATTGTAGATGGAGTTGAAATCTTTGAAATAGATACTCTTGAAAACATCTACAAAGTTGGAACTGTTGATATGTTGAGCACCTTCAAGAAAAATACAGGAGCTTAATTGTGGAAGAATCTATTCTTAAAAAAGCAAGTTCCAAAGTCAATCTAACTGAAGAAATAGCAACAAGAGCAAGAGCTTTAAATTTCTATTCTTTAGTTAATATTCTGCCTGATCCTGATATTGTTTTGAGAAAACAAGGTAAAGACATGAGGATATACAAAGAGCTTTTATGCGATCCTCACGTCTTTGCTTGTGTTCAATCAAGAAAAGCAGGTGTTTTATCTTTAGATTGGGAAATTAATAGAGGCTTGGATAAAGATAAAAACGCAGAAGCAATAGAAGATTTACTTAAAAAATTAGATATTCATAAACTAATTTCAGATATTCTTGATGCAACACAATTTGGGTTTCAGCCACTTGAAATTATGTGGAAGAAAGAGAAAACAGGACAAATTCTACCTGTAAAAATTATTGCAAAACCTCCGGAATGGTTCTGCTTTGATGATGAAAACAATCTAAAATTCAGAACTAAATCAGATTATTACGGAGAAATTGTTCCAGATAAAAAGTTCTTATTGGCGCAAAACAATCCAAGTTATAACAACCCTTATGGGGAAAGAACTTTATCTCGTGTATTTTGGAATGTTACTTTCAAAAAAGGTGGAATGAAGTTTTGGGTGGTATTTACCGAAAAATATGGTATGCCACATTTGATTGGTAAACATCCACGTGGTGCAACAAAAGAAGAAACAAACACTCTGGCAGATATGCTTGAAGATATGGTTCAAGATGCAATCGCTGTAATTCCAGATGATTCCTCAGTTGAAATCCAAGAAGCAAATAAATCTTCATCTGCTGAAATCTATGAAAAACTGATTGATAAAATGAATGCTGAAATTTCAAAAGCAATTCTCGGTCAAACCTTAACTACTGAAATTGGTTCAACAGGTAGTTATGCAGCAGCAAACACTCACATGGCTGTAAGACAAGATATTGTTGATTCAGATAAAAAACTTGTTGAAAGTGTTATCAATCAATTAATTCAATGGGTTTATGAAATTAATTTTTCAAGAGAAGATGTTCCAAAATTTGAATTATACGAACCTGAAGATGTTGATTTAACTTTGGCTCAAAGAGATAAAATTCTTTATGACACAGGTGTTAAATTCACAAAAGAATATTTCATCAAAACGTATGGATTAGAAGATGAAGATTTTGATATCAGAGAAGATATTATCCCTATTCAAAATCCTAATTTCAAAGAGTTCAAGGAAGAAGAACCAACAGTTCCCGGACAGGAACAAATAGAAAGTTTATACAAATTTATTTCAGAATCAGATTTATCTGAACAAGCACAAAAGATGATTTCACCGTTGATTTCATTGATTGAAAATTGTTCTGACTTTAACGAGGTTTATGAATTATTAACGGATAAAAATTTGCACAGCAAACAGTTTGAACAGTCACTTCAAAAGGCTTTGTTTTTGTGCGAACTGCAAGGAAGGAGTGACGGTTTAGATGAGTAAAAGACTCCGTTTTTTTGATGCCTTTTCTGGTATCGGTGGTTTTAAGATAGCACTTGAAAATGCAGGGTTTGAATGCATTGGTGCTTGTGATAATGATAAATATGCAAAAATGCTTTATTCTGCATATTTCAACAATGAAAAAGAGGTATTTTATGACGACATCAGAACAATTGATACTAAAACAATGCCAGACTTTGAAATTTTCTGTGGTGGATTTCCTTGCCAATCTTTTAGTATTGCTGGGAAAAGACGAGGATTTGACGACACCAGAGGCACATTATTTTTTGAAGTTGCACGGATTCTCAAAGACAAAAAGCCCAAATATATTATTCTCGAAAACGTTAAAGGCTTACTTAACCACGAGCGTGGAAGAACTTTCGCAACTATCATTGAAGTTCTCACCGACATTGGGTATCAAGTGCAATGGCAGGTTCTTAATTCTAAGTTCTTTGGCGTTCCTCAAAACAGGGAAAGAGTGTACATTGTCGGATGTCTTGGAGGAGAATGTATCGGAAAAATATTTCCTTTCATCGGAGGCGATTCAAAGAATACTGTCAAAGTCGGCTTAAATCAAATTCAAGAAACTGTTGGAAACTCACAAGGTTCAAGAATTTATACAACTGATGGTGTTGGTTCTTGCTTAGTTGCAAATGCAGGAAGTGGTAAAACTGGACTATACTGTATCAATAAACCAAGATTCAATAAATACAAAGAGTCTAATATCGTTGAAACCTTAAAAGTTGGTGGTGATACACCATTGATGAAAATTAGAAACGGTACTAAAAAAGGTTATGATATTGCAAAAGTTGGAGATGGTATTGCTTTAGCATATCCAAATTCAACCACTCGCAGAGGCAGAGTTGGAAAAGGTTGTTCGCAGACTTTAGACACTCATTGCAATATGGGAACGATTGATGGATATAGAATCAGACGATTAACTCCAACAGAATGTTTTAGATTGCAAGGCTTTCCGGATGGAATGATTCAACAAGCAAGAGAACTTGGCATTTCTGATGCGCAATTATACAAAATGGCAGGAAATGCGATTACCGTAAATGTTGCTCAAACTATTGCTGAAAAAATAGCAGAGGTTGAGAATGGTAGAGCTTAAAAGTTTATTCAAACTCGCCCCTGCTCTTGCTATTAAATATTTCAAAAAGAAAAGTAATACGTTCACTTGGGATTGGTACGAACTTTGGCAAGATGCACACAAGAAATCCTTTACTGTTGCAAAAGTAATGCGAGAGGATATTTTAAAAGATATTCGTTCTGCATTAAATAAAGCTCTTGAAGAAGGTAAAACATTTCAGACTTTTCAAAAAGAGCTTAAACCAACTCTTCAGAAAAAAGGTTGGTGGGGAGAACAAATTGTAGTTGATTCAAAAGGTAATGCCGAAAAAGTTCAACTCGGTTCTATGTATCGACTTAAAACTATTTATTCAGTAAATATGCAAACTGCATATATGACAGGACGATACAAAACTCAAATGGATAACACCGACTATCGTCCTTATTGGGAATACGTTGCCGTTATGGATTCAAGGACAAGACCGGAACACGCAATGTTAAATGGTTTAGTTTATAGATATGACGATCCATTTTGGAAAAGTTTTTACCCACCAAACGGTTGGCGTTGTAGATGTAGAGTTAATGCACTATCAGAAAGAAACGTAAAACAAAAACGAGTTACCCCATATAACTCAGATGGAAATTTATCCCAAGAACTACATCTCGTTTCTAAAAAATCTGGGGAGTATAAACCTGTTACTGTCTACACAGATCCTTTAACAGGTAAAAGAATTGCACCTGATGTTGGTTGGTCTCACAATCCTGCATCTGGTCTGAACGAAATTTGAACCCTCATTGAACAGCATTTGAACATAACTTAAACAGGAGATAATATGACTATTGATAAAAAATCTTTAATTAATTGGGTTGGAGGAAAAAGGTTATTAAGAAAGACTATCGAACCGTTGATTCCTACTGACATTAAATCTTACATTGAACCATTTGGTGGTGGGGGTTGGATTTTATTCTACAAGCAAAGATGGGCAGACTTAGAGATATATAACGACTTAGATGGAAGATTAGTAAATCTATTCCGAATAGTTAAATACCATCCGAATGCCTTTAAAGAAGAATACAAATATTTATTGGGTTCTCGTGAAATGTTCTTGCAATATTTAAATGCAAAACCTTTTACTGATATTCAAAGAGCTGTTCAATTCTACTTCTTGATTACACGTTCTTTTGGTGGTCGTGGTGAAACTTTTGGTACAGTTAAAAAATCTTGTGGTGGTGCAAGTAAATCACAAAGAAACGTATTGGATAAAATTGATGCAATTCACCAACGATTAGATAAGGTTATGATTGAAAACCGTGACTTTGAAAAATTAATCAAGCAATACGATTTTGAAGATGCTTTCTTCTACTGTGATCCTCCATATTCAAAAGGCTGTGGTTATGCTGTAACCTCTACTGCTGACTTTGACCACGAACGATTAAGAGATACTTTGAAAAACATCAAAGGTAGATTTTTACTTTCTTACGATGATTCTCCAAAAATCAGAGAATTATACAAAGACTTTGAAATGGTTGAAGTGGAACGATTAAACGGTATCAACAATAGAGAGGGAACTAATCGTGAAAACAAAATCTTCAAAGAACTTTTAATTGCAAATTATCCAATAAAAGAGATTTTCAATAATGGTAGATGAACCAATTGAAATCAAAATTGATAACAAGGAAGTAAATAGAAAACTTCTTGATTTAGCAATGAGGGGCAAAAACCTACGACCGTTAATGAAAAACATCGCAGGTATTTTTGCCTATTCTACTGAAGAAAATTTCAAAGAAGAGGGCAGACCTAAGTGGCAAGATTTAGCAGAAACAACCAAAAAGCAACGTAAGAAAAAAGGAACGTATCCGGGTTTAATCTTGCAAGTTACAGGTCAACTCGCATCGTCTGTAAATACTTATTATGACGATGATTCTGCTGTCATTGGTTCAAATCTTGACTATGCAGCAATCCATCAACTTGGAGGACAGGCTGGCAAAGGACACAAAGCAGAGCTACCTGCAAGACCTTACTTACAACTTACTGATGACGATTTTGCCGAGATTATTGATGAAACTACGGATTTTTTAAAATAAAAAAGTCAAATTTTAAAAAGTTAGGAACATCAAGAAAGGAGAAGTTATGAACATTGTTGAACCTATTAGAAACAAAAGAGATTTAAAAAAGATTGAAAAAATTTTGAAACAACAAGGATTGAGAGATTTAGTATTTTTCGTCATCGGTACAAACTGTGGACTTAGAATTTCAGACATTCTAAACCTCAATGTTGGTGATGTAAAAAACAAATCTTACATTAATTTAATTGAGAAAAAGACTGGTAAACCAAAACGCTTCCCAATTAACACAAAACTAAAACCACTACTGGATAAATTTACTCAAGGTAGAGATGATAGTGAACCTTTGTTTTTATCTCGATTTCAGAATCGAATGGAAAGAACACAATGTTATCGCATAATAAACTCTGCTTGTGAAAAAGCAGGAGTTGACTACAAAGTGGGTACACACACATTAAGAAAAACTTTCGGATACCACCACTACCAAAAGTTTAAAGATGTCGCAGTATTACAAAAAATCTTCAATCATTATTCTCCACAAGTAACTCTCAGATACATTGGCATCGACCAAGATATGATTGACAACAGTTACAACAATTTTATACTGTAAGGTAGATATAGAGCCAATCTCAACAAAAAAGCAATACAACAAAATTACACTTGTGTTGTATTGCTTTTGTTTGAAATCGTAAAACTATCATAACACAAAGAGATTTTTTCTAATTGAATATTTAAAATTTAGTTGAGTTTGTTTAATTTTTGTAAAGTTTCTACCTCTATAATTCGCTATTTATAGGGGTTTTTAAGTTACTCCAACACAAGTGTAATTGTGTAGAGATTAAGAAGTGATGAAACTTATTAGATCAAGGAAGTTAGAAGTTTATAATGGTAGATGTTTCCATAATTGTACCTGTATATAACACAGAAGAGTATTTGCAAAAATGCTTGGATAGTTTGACTAATCAAACATTGAAAAATATTGAAATCATATGCGTAAATGACGGTTCAACTGACAATTCGTTAAAAATCTTACAAGATAACGCAATAAAAGATGATAGAATCAAAATCATCAATCAAGAAAACAAAAAGCAAGGTGCTGCCAGAAATGCAGGTATGCAAGTTGCAACAGGTGAGTATATTGGATTTGTAGATTCTGATGATTATGTCGATTTGAATTATTTTGAAAGATTATATCGCAATGCATCAAGTCGTGAGTCAGATATTGCATTAGCAACAAATGTCAGAATTGGTAAAAATAAATTCAAACTAAGATTAAATCTTCAAACTGTTGAAAAATACACTAAATTGCAAGATAAACTAGATATTTGTCATCAATGGAAAAACGAATGTCCGACAAATAAGATTTATAGAAAAAGTTATTTAGATGCAAATAATATTCAATGGCCCGAAGGTATTTATTGCGAAGATAAATTATTTACGATAAAAGCTGTTTACTTTGCAAATAGTGTTGTTACAGTTCCAGATGTTTACTATTATTATTTCGACAATCCTAAATCAACCGTAAATTCTTACGCAAGAAAACATCGCAAAAAATTAAACATTGATAAGAACAATGCACGTAGGGATGTAATTAATTTCCTAAAAAAACAAAATGCAGAAGTTAGAGATAAAGACTTTTGGTATGTAGAGACTAAGTCATCAATCTATTTATTCGGCATTATTCCAATATTTAAACTAAGAAAGTCAACAAAAACATCGATAGGATATTTATTCGGTTTCGTCCCTGTCTATGTCAATGGGGGTGAATAATAATGAAAAATTTAGTAGTAGGTGCAGGTTTTAGTGGCGCAACAATCGCAAATTTAATAGCGACGGAATTGAATGAAGAAGTTGAAGTGATTGATTCAAAGGATCATATCGCTGGTAATTGTTACGACTACAAAGACGAAAATGGTATAACTATTCACAAATACGGTTCGCATATCTTCCATACTAATAATGAAAAAGTTTGGAATTTTATTTCAAAATTTACAGATTTTAACACATATATGCACAAGGTTTATGCAAATATAGATGGTATAGAAACGACTATCCCATTTAATCTGAATACTTTGTATGATGTATTTCCACAAAGTTTAGCTTCAAGATTAGAAGAAAAATTACTTGCAAAATACGAATACAATAAAAAAGTTCCTATTCTTGAATTTACGAAAGAAACAGACAAAGATTTAAAATTCTTGGCTGATTATATTTATGAAAAAGTTTTCTTGCACTACACAACAAAACAATGGGGCGTTTCACCAAACGATGTTGACGGTGCTGTAACTGCGAGAGTTCCTGTGTATATCAGCAAAGACAATAGATATTTCCAAGACAAATATCAAGGTATTCCATTAGAAGGTTACACAAAAGTTGTTGAAAGAATGCTTGACCATAAAAACA
>CAVCIU010000012.1:0-39379 GCA_963602355.1 Methanobacteriaceae archaeon | reverse complement strand
ATGCAATCGAAAAATTAACACAAACAACTTTAAGAAACTTAGTTGGTCAATTAGACCTTGATGAAACACTTGTTTCAAGAGACAAAATTAACCAAGAATTAAGAGCAATCCTTGATGAAGCAACAAATAAATGGGGTGTTAAAGTTAACCGTGTAGAACTTCAAGACATCAACCCTCCAGCTGATATCCAAGCAGCAATGGAAAAACAAATGAAAGCAGAACGTGAAAAACGTGCTGTAATCCTTGAATCAGAAGGTTTAAAACAATCTGCAATCCTTAAAGCACAAGGTGAAAAAGAAGCAGCTATCAACAAAGCTGAAGGTGAAAAGCAAGCTGCAATCTTAAAAGCTGACGGGGAAAAACAAGCTAGAATTCTTCAAGCCGACGGTGAAAAAGAAGCTATCAGAATGATTGTTGACGCATTAGCTCAAAACGGTCAAGCTGATAAATACTTAATCGCTATGAAATACTTAGAAACACTTAAACAAATTACTTCTGGTCAAGATAACAAAGTTATCTACTTACCTTACGAAGCAACTGGTGTTCTAAGTTCTATCGATGGTATCAAAGAAATGCTTACTGCTAAAAAATAGTCAACTGGACAATTAAAATATTTTGTAATCAATTTAAACTAAATTTGAAAAGGAGAAACGATTATGAAATATGAATGTACAATTTGTGGTTACATCTACGAAGGGGATTTAACAAAAGAATCAGATGATTATTTATGCCCAGAATGTGGTGTTGGTAAAGAAGCATTTGAAAAAATAGAAGACTAAAAAGAAGGGCGAAATGCTAAAGCATTTCGCCCTTTCTAAAACAAGAGGCGAAGCCTTCGGCTTCGCCTCTTGTTTGTTATAATTCTTTCAAATATTCCTCCAATTCAGGTGTTGTCGCCATTTTGTTTTTAAATTCATAAACATCATCTAAAATCGTTTTAATTTCTTCGGTCATACAACATTGTAAATCTTTTGAATTGCCAAGTTCAATTTTGCATTGAGCTTCATTAGAATCTACAATTTTTATAATATTGTTTTCATTTAAGATATCCAAGATTGTAGTAATTGCGATGTTATTTACTGATAAAAAGTTTGCAGCGCCAGAAATATCAAATTCGCCGTCTTTATTATTGCAAACAAATTTTATCATTCCAGAAATTGTTTTAATGAATTCTGAAAGTTTTAGAGGTGAAGAATTGTATTCCATAAAATGAATTCTTTTTGGAGAAACATGTTCTAAAATATATTTGTAGTGCTCTTCATCTGTTGGATAATCAAAGAACATCAATGTTTTTGCTTGATGTAAGTTATTTGTATTTGATATTTTTTCAGAAATTGTTTTATACGGTTTTAAGCTATCGATGATATTTTTGTCTTCTGCATAAATCAAGACATCTGCTTTTGGATTTTTGCAATAATCTTCAACTAGATTTAGGATATCTTTTTTCTTTCTATCGTCGTGTAAACTTATATCAGAAGTTTCTTCTTTTTCCTCTTCTTTCAAATATTCGCTGTGGATATCTTTAATCAAAAGTTGAAGAGAAATATCGCCATTATATTCGTTAATTTGAGGTGAGAATGCTATGTCAAGTGTATCTTTTTCAAGTAAGGCAATATCACCTAAACTCCAACGAACACATTGAAATTCTTTGCCGTCTTTTTCAACAAAAAGTTTTAAATGATTTTTTTCAGAACCCATTAACATTTTTTTCTTTAGGATTGCATTAGTTATACAAAAAGTTGGAGAAGGATTTGATGCGCCAAAAGGTTCAAGTTTACTGATTTCATCAACCAAACTCAAATCTAAATCCTCAACACCTAATTCACAATCAATATCTAATGTTGGAGTTAAATCAACATTTTTAGAAACTTCATTTACAGCATCAATAAGAGCTTTTTTAACTTGCTCAAAACTTGCCTTTTCGTAACTAAACGAAAGCCCTGCAGCCATTTCGTGGCCACCAAAACCGTCTAACAAATCGCTTATAGATGAAATTGTTTCATAAAGATGAATACCTTTAATACTTCTTGCAGAACATCTTACAGATTTTGTTTCTTCTGAATACGTCATCAAAAACGTTGGTTTGTGATATTTTTCAACAAGTTTTGAAGCTACAATCCCGATAATACCTATGTGCCAATCCTTGTTGAATAAAACTATTGCGCTATCTTTAGAATTGCCAAGCATTTCACAAGCTTGAAGGAATGTTGATTGGCATAAATCTTGTCTAACTTTGTTAAAATTATTTACTTCAATAATAGACATTTCAATTTCTTGTTTGTTTTCAGAAATCAAAATATTTAATGCAGCTTTAACGTCGTCTAAACGACCACAAGCGTTTATTCTAGGAGCTACTGTAAAAGCTATTTTTTCACTTGTAATATTTTCTAAACTATAACCAGATTGCTCTAAAAGTCTTTTTAAACCGTAATGTTTACCTTGCGAGATTAAGTCTAATCCTCTTTGAACAAAGTATCTATTTTCACCGATAAGTGGCACAATATCAGCGATTGTACCAAGCGCAACAAATGGAATTAGAGTTGGAATGTAATCTGTTTTTTCATAACGAATTAATAGAGCTTGCGCTAATTTAAAAGCAACACCACAGCCTGCAAGAGCTGTTAAATGCTCTATTTTTTTAAGAGGTAAATCTTCTTGTAATGAATTTGGAGCCTTTGGATTAATTATTGCATAAGCCTCTGGCAAAACTTCGGGTGCTTCGTGGTGGTCTGTTAAAATACAATCAACCTTAAAACTTTTTAAAAATGCGACCTCATCAATATTACTAATACCGCAATCTACAGTTATTACAAGTTTAATTTTTTGTGTCAAAAGTTTTACTAATCTTTTTTTATTTAAACCATGACCGTCTGCATCTCTATCGGGAATAAAATAATCAACATTTGCGCCGAGATGAATAAGTGTTTTTAAAAGAATTGATGTAGAAGTTATTCCGTCCGCATCAAAATCGCCATAGATAAGAATTTTTTCACCTTTTTCAATTGCGGTAGAAATACGTTCAACAGCCTTCTCCATATCAGAAAAAGCTGTTGGGTCTGAAAGTTTCATTTCTAATGGATTTAAAAACTCATCAATTTCAGTTTTTTTAGTTAAACCTCTGATTTCTAATAATCTATCTAACAAAGGTTTTCTATCATCTTTTGAACTTTTAATAATCCATTTAGTTTGAGTCATAATTATTTACTGCTACATTTTAAATTACATTTTTGAGAAAGAACTTCTACAGCCTTTTTCAATTGAACATCGTTTTTGTTCTTAATATCTTCTTCTGTTAATTTCACTAAGATATCAGGAGTGATACCTTTTTTGTGAATATCAGTACCGTTTGGAGTTAAATATCTTTGTATAGTGATATTTACACCAGAACCTTCTGGAAGTCTGTTAATTTCTTGAACAAGACCTTTACCAAAAGATTGGTCGCCGATAATTGTTGCTCTGCCGTTATCTTTTAACGCACCTGAAAGAATTTCAGAAGCAGATGCAGAACCTTTGTTAATTAAAACAACGATTGGCGCATTTGTAAGAGTAGTGTAACCAGCTCTTTCTGTTTGCTTATAACCGTCTCTATCAACAGTACTTACGATAATACTATTTTGTAATAACATTCTAGAAATAAAAATTGCGTTTGTTAACAATCCACCTGGATTTGAACGTAAATCAATAATATAACCTTTTTTCTTTCTTGAAGTCATTAAAATTTTAGAAATATCTTCTGCAACATGTTTACTGATGAAAGAACTAATTCTGATATATTGAAGTTCATCTGGAATAACTGTAGTATTACCTTCTGGAAGTTTTGTAGAAACTGCTTTAATTTCAATTTCATCTCTCATTACAGAATATTTTTTAACAGTATCCCCTCTTTTAATATTCAAAATAACTGTAGTACCCTTTTCGCCTCTAATTTTGTCAGCAGCTTTGTCAATTGACATACCTTTTGCAGATTCACCGTCAATCTCTAAAATTTCATCGTCTGCAATAATACCAGCTTTTTCAGCAGGAGAACCTTCGATTGGCGCAATAACCATTAATTTTCCGTCTTTTACAGAAATTTGAACACCAATACCTTTAAGAGAACCTTTGATTGAAGCAGTTTCCTCTGCAAATTCTTTTGGATCTAAGAATTTTGTGTATGGGTCGTTCAAACTTGCAAGCATTGTATCAATTGCAACATAAGCATCTTCGTTTGTTAAAAGCTTACCTTCATACTTGTATCTCCAACGAGACCAATCTTGTTGATTGTTTGTTTGATCAACGTATTTTTTGTTAATAAGTTTCCAAACATCTGTATACAAATCTTCTGGAGAGTATGCAGCAAAAGCTTGCCCTGTTATAAAACCCGCAAAAGCACAAGCAAAGATTGCAATTGCAACTATTAAATTTTTAAAATTTTTATTCATACCTAAAATTTCCCTTTTCATATTTTCCATTATACCCCATTTATAATTAATAAGATGTAAAAAAAACAAAAATGTTTCAAAAAGTTTAAAACGTCTTAATATTTAATTTGAAAAAGAGCATGTTTAGATTAAACTTTTAATAAGACAGTGAGGAGGTTTTACATGCACGAATACGTATTCAAAATTAAAAAAGGCGAAATTGAAATTGAATTAAAATCAGATGATATTGAATTTGTTGAAGAACAAATGAACAAATGGCGTGAAGACATTATGAAAAAATAGTTTAAAGGTAAAAAATAATGTCAAACGAATACAAATTTACTTTTAAAAAAGACGATATTTACGTAGAATTTGATACAACAGACAAAGAAGCACTTGCAAGACAATTCCAAATTTGGGTAACTTGTGCATCTGTCTATACGTACCAACACAAGAGATTAGAAGAACAATCTCAAGAGGATAATTCTACTCAAACTCAAAAGGTTCAACCACAAGTTGAACCTATTGTTATGCCAATCGAAGAAGCACAAAATGTTTCAGAAGAAAGAGGCAGAACAATTAACGATTTACAAAACCCACCAAAAGAAGAAGTAGCACCTTCTTTTGAAGAAATTCACCACGAAGAACCAGTACATAACGATTTTGAATACTTTATGGAAAAACAAAATTCACTAGAAGAAAAGAAACAAGAAATTGCACAAACTGTTGAACAAGCTGGTCAAATTGGTGAACATTTAGACAATTTATACAATACAGAATCAAGAAACTTAAACTCTTTGGAAACTTTCAAAGAAAAACTTGAAGACGAAGACGATTTTTCTAATAAAACAGCAGATTTTGACAAAATTTTAGAATTATCTATGAGCAGTACTCCGACAGAAACTGAAGTAAAAAAAGACGACAGATTTTTGAAAATCTTAAACGTTAAAAACGTAAGCAACAAACTTGAATACCTAATCGTAACTGCTTATTACCTATCAGAATTTGAAAAAATGGATAAATTCACTCTAAAATTAATCAATGCTAAATTAATGCAAAATATCAAAGAAGCAGTTGATCATAACGTATTACAAGAAGCAATTGACAAAGGTTTAGTAGAAGTTTTACCAAGCTTACCAGACATTGCAAATAGTGTTGAATACAGATTAACAAATGCAGGAGAGGAAGCATTTTTAAATGGAACAAACTTGTAACGATAAAATTGCTGTAGTTGCACTTAGTGGCGGAGTTGATAGCAGTGTTTGCTGTTATTTATTAAAAGAACAAGGCTACAAAGTTATCGGTATTACTGGCAAAATGACAAATTCTCCAAGCGCAAATACTGTTTGCGAAAAAGCTAAAAAAGTTGCTGATAATTTAGGAATTGAACACATTATTCTTGATTTGAGCAAAGATTTTGAACAAGAAGTTATTGAATATTTTAAAAACACTTATGCACAAGGTTGCACTCCAAATCCTTGCGCCGTTTGCAATAAAAAAATCAAATGGGGTAAAATTTTTGATTACGCAATGAATGAACTTCACGCAAATATTTTTGCAACAGGTCATTACGCAAATATTCAAAAATTCGGAGATTATTATACTCTATTTCCTGCAAAAGACCCTAAAAAAGATCAAATGTATTTCTTGTATTCTCTAAATCAAGAAAATTTTGCAAAAACTGTTTTTCCACTTTACGAATACGAAAAAACAGATGTTAGAAAAATTGCAGAAAAAATAGATATTCCGTCAAAAGCCCAAAAAGATTCGCAAGATATTTGCTTTATTGAAAAACCAGAAACCTTAAAATCCTTCTTAAAAAATCTTTTTGGAGAAAAGAAAGGTGATTTTATCCACATCAGAACTGGTAAAAAATTAGGCGAACACACAGGATACTATAAATACACAATCGGACAAAGAAAAGGGCTTGAAATCGCATACACAGAACCTCTTTATGTCATAAAAATTGATGCAGAAAATAACACTATTTACGTTGGCGAAAAACCAGAAGCTTATGGAACAGAACTAGAATTAACAGACCTACATTTTGTATATCCTGTTGAAGAAAAAGTTTTAGATATAGATACAAAAATTAGATACAACATGGAAAAAACTCCAGCGCACGTAGAAATCAATGGAGATAAGGCAAAAATGACATTTACAGAGTCTGTGTATTCTATAACAGCAGGTCAAATTGCCGTATTTTATGACAGAAACGACGGACACCTAATCGGTGGCGGTAGAATTTTGTAAGATTATAAAAAATATGTTATTATAAATCTATGGATAACGATAATCAAGAAATTGAAGAACTACAACAAATTTTAAGAGAAGATTCTTCTAACTTTCAAGTAAGACGTCGACTTGCTATGGCTTTGCTTGATAAAGGTTTTAATGAAGAATCTCTAAAACAGTTTCAATTTCTAATCACAATTTTTCCAAACGATGCAAGCCTATATTATAATATGGGTATTGTTTACGAAAAAATGCGTAAACTTGATATGGCAGAACAAACATATTTAAAAGGTATCGAGCTTGCTCCAGACGATACAGATTTTTATTACAATCTTGGTCTTGTATATATTGATATGTACGAATTTGATAAAGCAATCGAACAATTTAAAATCGTACTAGAAACAGATTCTGACGACGGAAACAGCTTTTTCAACTTAGGGCTTTGCTATATCAAAAAGAAACCACCACAATTTGATATTGCAAAAATCTGTTTCTTAAAGGCAGTTAATTGCAATTCTCACGATATTTTTGCACATTTTCATCTTGGATATATTTACAAAATGGAAGGCAAAATCAAAGAAGCTATTGCAGAATACCAAAAGGTTTTGGAAGAAAATCCAAATTGGAGTTGGTCATATTTTAATATGGGTTCAATTTATTTTGAACAAGGCGACATTCCACAAGCTATTGAAAATCTACAAAAATGTCTTGAACTAAACCCTCGAGACGTTGAAGCATACAAGATTTTCTCACAAATTCTAATCAAAATCGGACACGTAAATCAATCTATAAATTTACTTAAAAAAGCATTAGAAGAAGTTCCTGATAATGGCGACATTTACTATGTTCTAGCTCAAAATTACAAAATTGATAATATAACAAGCGATTACAAATATATGTTAGAAATGGCTCTAGAAAACGAAGACACACTAACAATGGTTTCACCAGAAGTCGTAAAACAAGAACTTTCTGCATTTGAACAATAATTTATGCTTATAATTTGCAACTAATATGCGTTTTTGGTATTATTTTCTCAAGATAGTGAGGAATTTAATTATGAAAATGTCAAAATTATTCGTGCAAACTTTAAGAGAATTTCCAGCTGATGCAGAAGTTGTTTCTCATAAATTTCTAGTAAGAGCTGGTTATATAAGAAAACTTACAAGTGGTGTTTACAGCTATTTACCATTGATGTGGAGAGTTATCCACAAGATTGAAAACATCATAAGAGAAGAACTTGATAAATCAGGTGCTCAAGAGCTTTTACTTCCTGTAGTTCAACCTCGTGAACTTTGGGACGAATCAGGTCGTTGGGAAGCTTATGGCAAAGAATTAGCACGTTTTAGAGATAGACACGACAGAGAAATGTGCCTTTCTCCAACAGCAGAAGAAGTTATCACAGCAGTTGCTCGTGAAGGTTTAAAATCTTACAAACAATTGCCTGTAAACTTATACCAATTCCAAGAAAAATTCCGTGATGAAGTTCGTCCTCGTTTTGGTTTACTTAGAGGTCGTGAATTCATCATGAAAGACGGATACAGTTTTGACGTTGACCAAGAAGGTTTGGATAAAGAATACAAAAACATGGCTGATGCCTACACAAGAATTTTCAAAAGATGTGGACTTGAGACAAAAATGGTTCAATCTGATTCAGGCGCAATCGGCGGTAGCGTAAGCCACGAGTTCATGGTAATCACAACAACTGATGCAGGCGAAAACGATGTATTCTACTGCGACGGTTGCGATTATTCAGCAAACTCTAACCATGCTGTATCAAAACTTCCTCCAGCAGAAGTTGACGGTAGCAAATACGGTTACACAGAAGCTAAAGTTGTTGATACTCCTCAAACTCACTCAATCGAAGAATTATGCAATTTCTTAAATATTCCTTCAACAATCATTTTAAAATGTTTGGTTTATATCGTTGATAAAAAACCTGTCCTAGCTTTAATCAGAGCAGACAAAGAAGTTGAAGAAACAAAATTAATGAATGCCGTTGGCGGTATGGATATCAGAATTGCTTCAGCACCAGAAATTGAAGAATTAATGGTTGAAAAAGGTTTCAATGCTGCAAAAGGTTTCATCGGACCTAAAGGTATGGACGGAATTACAATCATCGCAGATGAAACTGTTAAAGAAATGAAAAACTTCGTTGTTGGTATCAATCAAGAAGACAAACACATGGTTGGTGCAAACTTAGATGTTGATATTCCACATATTGAAAAATACGACGATATCAGACTTGCTCAAGAAGGCGAAATTTGCCCACAATGCGGTCAACCATTAAAAGTTACAAGAGGTATCGAAGTTGGTAATATCTTCCAACTTGGTACAAAATATTCAAAACCAATGAACGCAATGTTCTTAGACAAAAACGGTAAAACTCAACCATACGTAATGGGTTGCTATGGTATTGGTGTTACAAGAACAACTGCCGCAGCGGTTGAAAGATACCACGACGAACACGGTATGTTCTTACCACTTCAAATTGCACCATACCACGTTACAATCGTTCCTGTTGCAATCAACGACGAGCTTCAAATGTCAACAGCTCAAAGAATTTATGATGAATTAATTAAAGCTGGCATTGAAGCAGTTATTGATGATAGAGCAGAACGTCCAGGGGTTAAATTCAAAGATGCAGACTTGATTGGTTTCCCATATAGAATTACTGTTGGTAAAACAATTACAGAAGGCAAAGTTGAATTCAAAACAAGAGCAACAGATGAAAAAGTTGATATGACTCCAGATGAAGCTATTGCTAAAATGATTTCAATCGTAAAAGAAACATTGTAAAAATATAAATATTGGGCAAATGCCCAACAATAAAACAAGAGGGCGAAGCCGTTGGCTTCGCCCTCTTGTTTTATTTGCGTTATCTCGGCGAGAGATATTTTTTTTGATTGTGATTTGCTCTGCTCGGGCTATTTATGCTGAGCAGGATTGTATGTGCTCTTCAAGTACAATTCTCTAACTTGTTTGTAATCAGCTTCTGCTGGAGCATCACTCATCAAGTCTTTAGCTGCTGAGTTTTTAGGGAATGCGATTACATCACGGATAGAATCAGTTCTTGCAAGCAATGCAATCATTCTGTCTAAACCGATAGCTAAACCAGCATGTGGTGGTGTACCGTATTGTAATGCGTTAACCATAAAGCCAAATTTTTGTTGAGCTTCTTCTTCTGTTAAACCTAAAGCTTTGAAGATTTTCTTTTGAACTTCTGGTGAGTGAATTCTAACTGAACCACCGCCTAATTCTGTACCGTTGTAAACGATATCGTAAGCGATTGATTTAACGTTACCCAAATCACCACTATCAAGTTTGTCTAAATCTTCTAGACAAGGTGATGTGAATGGGTGGTGCATTGCCATAAATCTTTGTTCTTCGTCTGACCATTCAAACATTGGGAAATCAACTACCCAAAGTAAAGCATGTTTTGATTCATCAATCAAGTTCAAGGCTTTACCAAAATGTAATCTTAATCTACCCATAATGTCATAAACTAATTTTGGTCTATCTGCTACAAAGAAGATAATATCGCCGTCTTCAGCTTGAGCTCTTTCTTTAATTTGTTGAGCTTGTTCTTCTGTAACGAATTTCAATACAGGTGATTTTGCTGTACCGTCTTCGTTGTAAATGATGTTAGCCAAAGCTTTTGCACCGAATGATACTGCTAATTTTGTAATATCATCGATTTCTTTTCTTGAATATTTAGCGCCACCTGGAATTCTGATACCACGAACGATACCGCCTGCTTGAAGAGTTTTCTTAACGATGTCGAATTCTGATTGTAAAATGATATCGCCGATATCAAATAATTCTAAACCAAATCTTGTATCTGGTTTATCAGAACCAAATCTGTCCATAGCTTCTTGCCAAGGCATTTGAATAAATGGAGGTTTAACTTCAACACCAGCAGCTTTGAAACCTTCAACGATTAAGCCTTCAACAAGTTCAATAATATTTTTTTGTTCAACAAATGACATTTCGATATCGATTTGAGTGAATTCTGGTTGTCTGTCTGCACGTAAGTCTTCATCACGGAAGCATTTTGCGATTTGGTAATATCTTTCAACACCACCAACCATTAATAATTGTTTGAAGATTTGTGGTGATTGAGGAAGTGCATACCATTTACCAGGTTGTACACGAGAAGGTACTAAGTAATCTCTTGCGCCTTCTGGAGTAGTTTTGATAAGAATTGGTGTTTCAACTTCTAAGAAGTCGTTGCCATTCATGTAATTTCTAACGGCTTGAACGACATCGTGTCTTAATTTTAATTTGCTGTACATTTGAGGACGTCTGATGTCTAAATAACGATATTTTAATCTTACGTCTTCTGAAACACTGTCATCATCTAAAACAAAAGGAATAGGTTTTGCTTCAGATAAAATTTCAACGTATTCTGGGTAAATTTCAACTTGACCAGTAGGAAGTTTGTCATTGTAAGTTTCTTCTGGTCTTCTAGTTACTTTACCTTTGATAGTGATTACATATTCACTTCTAATTTTTTCAAAAACTTTATGAATTTCAGGGTTTTTTTGTGGGTCTGAAACCAATTGGAAAAATCCTGTTCTATCTCTTAATTCAATAAAAATCATACCGCCTAAGTCGCGAACACAATCAACCCAACCAGAAAGAGTAACTTCTTGGTCGATATTTGATAAATTAAGTTCGCCACAATTGTTTGTTTTCATTCTTAATTGCATATTTTATCTTCCTTCTTCTTGATTAATACAATTATTTTACCAAAAACAAACTAAAATTGTATAAAAAATTTCAAAAAAAATGGAACTCAATTTGAGTTCCTAAAATTTGTTTTCCTCGTTTATTATCTTTACCTATTTCCCAATCCTTTATCCTATGATAAAAAATCTTTTTTGTGATTATGCAACAACTTTAGAAACGAAGTTGCAAATATCGTGAAGAGTATCTTGAACGAATTCTTTAGCTAATGTAGATACTGGTCTGTCTTCAATGTGATCGAATACAAAGTAGATAGGATCTTTAGAGTTGTTGAATCTCATTCTTCTGTCGTTTTTATTCAAGTATTCTAAATTGTCTCTGTTTTGTGCAATTAGTGTACCGAATGCTGTCATTTACTCTATCTCTTTCGTATCTCTCTTACATTTATATAAAGTAAATTAAGTTTAAGAAATTGCCATTTTTGGAGCATCTTTCTTAATATTTCTTAATACAAAACCAGCACACCTAAAATTTTAGCTGTGCAAAAACAAAGATAGATTTTCCCAATTGTATTTATATAAAGTATTTTTATAGAAAATAATTGCCTTTTAACTTATGCTTGAATTTCAGCCGTCATAAGTGGTAAAATAACTCTATGAACAAACCCGCAGAAACAATAATTGATTTTGAAAACATCTACGCAAATTATGGCAATTTTCAGGCGCTTAAAAACATAAACCTAAAAATCAAAAGCGACGAAAATTGGGCAATCTTAGGCGCCAACGGTAGTGGAAAATCAACTCTAATAAAACTTCTAACCAATGACCTTTATCCAAACACTTCTTACGAATTTAAAAAAGAACTTTTTGGCAAAGACCGTTGGAACATCTTTGAACTAAAAAAACTCTTAGGCATAATAACAAATGAGCTTCACGTAAAATTTATGAACTGCGAAAGTTACATAACAGTCCAAGATGTTGTAACAAGCGGTTATTACAGTTCAATCGGTTCATACAAGCACCACACCTTCACCGACGAAGAGCTTAAAAAAGCCGAAAAAACAATGAAATTTTTAAACATCTTAAACATAAAAGACAAAAAAGTTCACGAATTAAGCACAGGGCAATTGAGATTAGCAATTATTGGTCGTGCCCTTATACACTCGCCAAAAGCTTTTATCCTAGACGAGCCAACCGTTGGTCTCGACATAAAAGCGCAACGTGCTTTTATAAAACTATTTGAAAAAATTTCTAAAGAAACACCAATCATTTTAATAACTCACGACATCTCAGAAATTTTCCCTCGCATTACAAACGTAGCGCTTATCCACAATCAAACAGTCTACAAGCAAGGCAAAAAAGAAGATATTCTAACTTCTGAAAACTTATCAGAAATTTTTGAAACACGCATAAATCTTCAAGAAAAAGACGGAAGATATTTTATTACCTAGTTATGATATTTGCATCTTCTAGTTGCAATGAAAACATTTTAAATATATAATTATTGAGCAATTCACAAAATAAGGATTTACACTATGGACGACAAAGAAATAAAATATTCACCATTAGAAGAATTCATAAGCGCATCAACTCACGCAATCGGAACCCTTTTATCAATCTATGGGTTAGTAATGTTAATTGCTGCTTCTCGTAACCCAGCAGAAACAGCCTCTACATCAATCTTCGGTGCAATGATGTTCTTATTATTCCAATCATCAACGCTATATCACGCAATGGTTAACGAAACTGCTAAAAAAGTTTTTAGAAAAATCGACCACTCTGCAATCTTCTTATTAATTGCAGGTACATACACACCATTCTTCATCTTAGTAGTGCCATATCCAACTTCAATCGCACTTCTAGCAATGACTTGGTACATCTCAGTCATGGGTATAGTTTTCTCATGTATAACAGTTAAATTCAAATACATAAACACAGCCCTTTACCTTGTAATGGGTTGGCTTTCAGTCCTATTAGTTTGGAGACTTGTAGAACTTAATCAAATAAACGTAATCTGGTACCTTCTAGGTGGCGGTTTCGTTTACTCAGTAGGTTGCATCTTCTACTTACTAAAAAAAGTTAAATTTACTCACTGCATTTGGCACCTATTCGTTATCGGCGGTGCTGTAATGCACTATTTAGCAATTATGAGTTTATTAACTAATCCTTAGGATAGATAATTAAAAAGTTAGAAGAGGCGAATTTTGCAAATGCAAAATTCGCCTCTTCTATAAAAAACTACATTTTGGCTATAATTTCTGATGCTTTTTCAACAAATTTCAAACAAGGTCTTTCCTTGTAATATTCAGGAGTACGTTTTGTCGGAACATATCCATCTGGTTCAATATTCAGCAATTCACGACAAATTATTGTGCCATATTCTTTCTTAAATTCTTCTGCCAAATCTTGTATTCTTTTGTAATGTTCGCCTTTTATTTCATCATTATTTGGAACAGTATAACCAGACTTTAACCCTGCAATCAAAAACATTGCAGAAACAGCGCCACAAACCTCTCTAAGTCGACCCATGCCACCGCCAAGAGAAGATGACATTTTTAACCCTTGTTCAAAAGGTATGCCATAGTCTTCGCAATATGCGCAAAACACTGATTGTGCGCAATTATAGCCTTCTAAAAACAAGTCTCCTGCTTTTTTAATTTTATCTTCCATTTTTCCTACTTTTTCATTTCCACATAAGGAAGAGACGTAAACCCACATTTTTTATAAACATGGACAGCTCTTTCGTTTTCTTTTTCAACTTCTAATCTAAAAATTACATCTGGATAAAGTTTTTCTATATATGAGAAAAATTCTGTACCAATACCAAACCCTCTATATTCAGGTTTTATGTACAAATCTTCAATCCAGTAACAAGCTTTTCCGAATTCAGTAGAAAAACTTTTTGCAATCATCGCATAACCTTGAATTTCTTTTTCATTATAGAAAACATAACCTTCAAGATAAGGTGAATTATTTACGCAATTTTCAAAATCGTTATTAAAGATTTCTTCAGAACCATTAGTAAAAACAGCATCAGAAGAATAGAATGTTTTCATCATTAAAATGATGTCTTCTTTATCCTCTTTTTGCATTTTACGGACGTTAAACTCTTTCATACTATGTTCCATAATATTCAATTGCAGTCAAATCGTCTTTCCAATTCATTGCATCATTAATTTTTGCAATTGTTTCTGGAAAATGTTGTTGTAAATATTGTGCACGAGCACCGATACTTTCAACATCTTTGTCTGTGTATGTGTTTGTAATTGCGTTTGTTTCGGCAACAATTTCAGACAAACCGCCCCACTTGCCAGAATAATGACCCAGAGCTTGTGTAAAGTAATCAATTGTTTCTCTTTCAAGTTCTGAATGTGTTTTATTGAAATTTTCACGTTCTTTTAGATAAGTTTTTTGTATATCAGGATTACCTGTGAACAATTTTGATTCCCTATAAGTTTTAGGATTTTTCACTTCTCCGTCTCTCGCATGTCCTAATTCGTGCAAGAATACCATTAGATTGTTACTTGCGGCTATTTCTTTATTTTTAGGGTCAAAATAAGAACTTATGCTTTTATCAGAACCTTTACCGTTTATTTTGTTTACACAATCAACAACTTCAAAAAGTTCATCGCCTGAAACTTTTTTCATTAAATTTTTAAGTTCTTTTGTATTTCCTTCAAACTTCTTTTCAAAATCTAGTGAAACTTCTTTATTTGTATGTAAATTTTTAACAGTTAAATTTTTATCTGTTGTTTTAATATCGTATTTGTAGCCATTTTTAGATGAAATAAAATGATTATCATCAATAACTTCAAAGGTTTGAGAATTGCCCATTAAAACTTTACCGTTTTTATCGGTGATTTTGTAATCTATAATTCTATTTCCTCTAGGATCATCTTCGTACAAGAATTGAGTACGTGTACCGTTTGCAGATTTCATATCTTTTTTTATAGATTTAATACCTGTTTTGTAATCTATAGTTGATTTTGAGATTTGTTTAGTTTTTCCGTTAGGGTATTTAACCTCAACATCATACATACCTTTTATTTGCGATGGTTTCATGATTTCTGTACTAACAGTTTCATCCTTGTCATTTTTCTTTTCAACTGTTTGACTTGTCAAAACAAATCCACTTTGTTTTTCGTCAAACTTTTGATATTGAGTTGTAAGTGTATTATTTCTCATATCAATAGAACGAGAGAACAATTCAAAATCATCACCTTTTTCTTTTAATTTTCTGAATGATGCCTCTTGCATTTTGCCAGTTTTGGTATCAAATTTGAAATTGTAACCAAGTGGATAATATTTATCCACAACCTTTTCAGCATGAGTTACAGGATAACGTTTAAACGTCATTGAAAATTCATTCAAAGGTTCAAATTTATTGAATTTAAACCCTTCCGGATATGCTTCGCCTTCTCTCATTTCAGAAATAGCATTGTTTACTTTGTCATAGAATTTGTCGTCTTCTAGAGTTTCTTTTAAGGCATAAACGCTTTGCATATCGTCCATTTCGAAGAAAGTATTATCTTTAAAAGTGTTGATTGTTTCTAAATCAATATTACCTTTTTTGTATGCTTTTCTAAAATCGGCAACTTCTACACTTGAAAATCTGGAGCCACCGTATTTAGATTGCATATTTTCAACAATTAAGCTTGCCTCATCTGCAGAAAGTTGTTTGTTAGTTTTGCTAGTAAAACTAAATGTATCTACAATAGGTGCATTCAAGTTAGCAAAAGGTTTAGTAACATTCTTGTTGTTACTAAAAAAAGTTGTTTTTGGAGTCATAAAACCTATTCTGCTAACCTTCATTTTCCTACCCTAAAAAAGTCTTATGTTCCGTAATATTCAATTGCAGTCAAATCATCTTTCCAATTCATTGCATCACGAATTGCAGCAATAGTTTTTGGGAAATGTTGTTGAAGATATTGCGTACGTGTACCTAAAATTTCCACATCTCTATTTGTATATGTATTAGTTAAGGCATTTGTTTCTGCAACAACTTCTGCAAGTCCACCCCATTCACCATTGTAATGACCTTTTGCTTGTGTAAAGTAGTTAACATGTTCTCTTTCAATGTCAGAATGAGTTGCGTTAAAGTTTTTACGTTCTTCAACGAAGGTCTTTTGAATATATTTGTTTCCTGAATACAATCTATTGTTTTCACCAGTTAAGAAATCTTTTTTCTTCGCTGTTGCGTAATCTTTTGAGTGCCCTAATTCATGTAAAAATACCATTAAATTGTCGCCAACATTAATGTTTTTTGTCAACATGTTGTAATGTGAGTCAAGAAGTTTATCTTTATCTTTACCGTTCAACTTTTTAATATTATCAACTGTTTCAAACAATTCGTCTCCTGGAACAGTTTTCAATAATTTTAAAAGTTCATCTTTGTTACCTTTGAATTTCTTTTTAAAATCAATTGTAGCTTCTTTTTCTGTGTGTAAATTTTTAACAGTTAATTTTTTATCATCAGTTTGAATATCATATTTGTAACCGTTTTTAGATGAAATAAAGTGATTATTGTCTAAAACTTCAAAAGTTTGAGAATTACCCATTAAAATTTTACCGTTTTTGTCAGTGATTTTGTAATCAATAAGGCTATTTCCTCTAATATCTTTTTCTAACAAGAATTGAGTACGAGTACCGTCAGCTGATTTCATATCTTTTTTGATTGAAGTTATGCCAGTATTTTTGTCGTAAGTAGCTTTAGCAATTTGTTCTTTTTTACCATTTGCATAATTAACTTCAAGATCAAACATACCTTTAACTTGGGCAGGAGTCATAACTTCTTCTTTAACCATATTTCCGTCTTTGTCATTAGTTCTTACAGTTTGTTTTTTCATAGACAAACCATTTGCACTAATTTCATCAATTCTATTAACTTCTGTATGGTTTCTATAATCAAAAGTTCTTGTCTTTAGATGAGGTGGTAAACCAGCCTCAATCTTAGAATCAGTCTCTTCGATTACGTTAAGACTGTCCGCATCAAACTTGTATGTTTTACCTAAAGTTCTATAATTACTGTTTATGATTTCATCAAGTTTATTATTTGTCTTTTCATATTTCAAAGTAAATTCTTTTGTAGGTTCAAATACGTTTTGTTTAAAGCCAGTAGCTTCTCTCCCATTTGGAAGTTTATCCATAGCTTTAAATACCTTGTCAAAGAATTTATCATCTTTTCTATCTTTTTTCATTTGATAGATTGAAGACATATTGTAAAGGTCAAAATTTGTATCTTTAAAAGCTTTTACCGTATCAACATCAATTAAGTCGTCTTTGTATAATTTTTGAAAAACGCACTTGTTCACAAAATCATATTGCGAACCATCAGCTTTTTTAATACTTTCAAACTCAGAAGTTGCATTACGAACTTCATCATCATCGTGTCTTATAAAAGTATCTTTAATAGGCTCTTTTAAATTAGCTAAAGGCTTATTAGCATTAGCTTTTGCACCAACTTTTGGTAAGCCGATTTTTATACCACCGATTTCCATATAGACTCCTTAGTAAAATGTATATTTTTGTACTGAAATTATAACACTTCAAAGGTTCTTTTTCAATACATGTATTACAATTGTAATGATAATTTTAAGCAAATTTTTAATAAAAAAACCTTGAAGAAAAATTCAAGGTTTTTAATTTGCTATTATATTCCGATAGAACTTGTTAACGAACTGCTTTCGACACAAAATTAGCAATTTCGTGGAATGTATCTTGTACAAATTCTTTTGCCAATTGTTGCATTGGACGATTTTCGATTGTATCAAAGATGAAATAAATCGGGTCTTTAGAATTGTTAAAACGCATTCTTTGATCATTTTTATTCAAGTAGTATAAATCAGATTTGTTTGTTTTGATTAATGTTCCAAAATTTTGCGTCATAAAAAAATACACTCTCTAATCTTTTACATGTATATAAAGTATTTCTGAAACACTTAATTTCAGCATGTTTCAGAACTGTAACAAAATTTTACAAAAGAAAAATTAGCCTTTATAAATGAATTTATTTTCTTTTTCAAGAGAGATTTCTTTTTTATTTTTTAAGTAATCAATAAAAATATCTTGTTCGTAAGAAGTTGCTTTAAATTCTTCAAGTTTTTCAGGCAATTTAGTCATTAGTGTATATTTATCAATAGCAACTTTTATTTTTTTATCAGATGGATTTAACGCATCAATTGTTGTGTTGTCGTCTAATTTGATATCGTCAATGTAAACTTTTTCGCCTTCTGCATTCAATTTTGGTTGAGTAGAAGCACTAAATGACATGCCTGAAGCTCTGCATAAATCTGGAATAACAGCTCTTGGTTGATATTTTTCCCAATTTGCATTTAAGACTTTTACCAAATCTTTTTCAGTCATATCAACAACACCTACTTCAGAATTAAAAGGAAGCATTGCATATTTAATATCATAAGTAGTAATTTTATCATTTGCCCCGCCTCTCAATGTTGGTGCACCAAACATCGCAACTTGAGCGCCTTCACCTTTATATTTTTCAAGCATTGCTTTACCAAAATGTGAATGAATAGGGTTTTCTAATAATCTTTCTTCTGTTGCACCATTTGGATTAAAAGAACCTTTAACTGTTGCTAAAGTTTCATTTTTACCAAGATATTTTTCCATTATAGATTCAACTGATTTTGAGTTTTCAAAACCATCAAGATTTACTAATTTGTTGATAATTTTATCTTGTTTTAAAACACCTTTTTCATCAAATTCTACGTTCAAATATCCTGCATATTTATTTAAACCACCAGCTTGTGTAATCAAAACTGGTTCATTTCTTTTTGACATTACAAGGTTTAATTTTTCATTTCCACCTTTATTTTCAGTGTTTACACCGTCAACAACAGTATGAGTATGACCACCAATAATGATGTCCACACCTTCTGTTTCTCTTGCAATTTTTAAATCTTTATCATCGCCATAACCAACATGTGAGCACAAAATAATCTTGTTAACACCTTGAGACTCTAAATTTTTAGCCTCTTCATTTATGGCTTTAATAGTTTTATCAATATCCATAACTTTTGTTGGATTTTCTCCAACTTCGTTTTTACCAATGTAAGAATCAATTGGTGCAGCACCGATTATACCAAACTTGTGTCCACCCTTCATAAATGTAGCAGACTTAACAAGTTTTTTATCTTTTAATCTATTTGCTAAATCATTTTTTTCGTCAACTTCTATATTTGCACAAACAGTTTTAAACTCAGCTTTTTCAAGATTTTCAGCTAAACCTTTTGATTTTGCAGAAAACTCATGATTACCAAGTGTTGTCGCATCAAGTTTGAATTTGTTCATAAATTCAACAAGAAAACTATTTCTTTTCTTGTCTGTACCTAAAAACATATCACCACCAGAAAGTGTCAACTTTGGTACAGTAACATTTTGTTTTTCAAAACAGTCTTTGGCAGTTTTTAATTTACCAAGTCGCTTCAAATCGCCGTGCATATCATTGTTGTAGAACACACTCAATGATGTGTCAGACGTATATTTTGGCTTAAAACTATTTCCAATATTGTTAAGCATAAAACGACCTTATTACTACCTACATATCTATAAAGGTTAGTAATCCCATGAAATTGCTATTTTTGTAAAGGTTTTAAGTATAAATTTTACAATTAATTATTTATTCATACCTAAAGCTGCATATTTGTCTTCCATTGGGTATTGGTAACAATATTTATCTAAGTTTTGGTAATTGATTTGAATTCTTTTTTCAGGTTTTTTATCAAAATCAATATCTTTGTTTTCTTCTAAATAATTGATGAATAAATCTTGTTCTGTACCAACATTTTTAGCATCTTTTGTGTAAGGTGCTAAGATATCTTTAGTATTTTTTTCCTTGAATAAGAAAGTATCCATAACAATTTTTAATTTGTTTGTTTTTGAAGGATTTTTAACATCAATTGATTTTATAACATTGTTTTTGTCATCAACAAATTCTAATGATTTGATATGACCGTTGATACCTTTATCTGCATTTTCATCAACTGTGTATCTCATGCCAGCACATCTCAAAAGTTCTGGGTCAAAATCTTTGAATAAGTTACCAGAAGTTGCTTCCAATGTTTTTACTAAATCTTCTTCTGTAATGTTAACAATCGCATAATTACAGTTGTATGGAAGCATGTCATATCTAACATTGTAAGTTGTTACAGGACCATCAACACATTTTTTCAAGTTGTTTGTAGGTTGAAGTTCTGCTATTACATCTTTGTCAACTTTTCTAGCACCAGCTAAAATTGCATCAGATACAGCATTTGCAACAGGATTTTCCATATATCTATCTTGGAATTCGTTGATAGGCATATACGTGTGTTTTGGATTTGAAAGAACTTTGTTTTGACCTAATGTTGAGGTAAGGATATTTTGAATACCTTTATTAGGAGCAAACTCTTTTGTATCAGTAAGTTTATTAACGATTGAATCTTCTTTAATAACACCGTTTTTATCAAAAATTACGTTTAAGAAACCTGCATATTTATTTAATTTACCAGCTTGAGTAATTACAACTGGTTCACCTCTTTTTGATTTAACAACGTTTAATTTGTGGTCGCCACCTTTGTCTTCTTTGTTTGCACCGTCGATAACAGCATGAGAATGACCACCAATAATGATATCTACACCTTCTGTTTCTTTTGCAATTCTTAGGTCAGCATGTTCGCCATAACCTGTGTGAGTACAAAGAATAATTTTATTGATACCTTGATCTTCTAATTTTTTAGCTTCTTCATTAATAGCCTTGATAGTTTGGTCAACACTCATTTGCTTGATACCAGTACCATCTTGTTTTTCTTTAACAGTAATATCTGTATCAAATGGTGAAGCACCGATAATACCAAATTTATGACCACCCTTCATGAAAACAGCAGATTTAACTAATTTCTTCTCTGCCATTCTTTCTTTTAATCCATTACCTTCTGGAATATCAATGTTACAGCAAACTGCTGTTGTATCTATATTTTTAAGATTTTTTGCTAAAAATTCAGAACCATAATGGAATTCATGATTACCTAATGCAGTCGCATCAATCTTCATTGCATTTAAGAATTTTGTAATAAAGCCAATTCTCTTAGGGTCATTACCATATAACATATCGCCTGCAGTAAGAGTTAAATTTGCAGTAGCTTTATTTTGTTTTTCAAAACAGTCTTTTGCTGTTTTCATATTAGCAGCACGATTGATATCACCATGAGCATCGTTCACATAAAAAACACTTAATTCAGTTTCGCCTTTTAATTTATTAGCCTTATTTTGAGGCTTGAAAAAATTATTTACACCACTATTGATTTTGCTAATCATATAATAATACCAATTACTAAACTACCTACCCTTATATAAAATACCACAAAGCCATGAAATTGCACATTTTACATGGTTTTGTTAAGCAAATGTAACGTTGGTTTTTTTGATAAATTTATTTATGCTATAATTTTACTATATATAAAAATAGAAGGGGTTAAATATATGATTACAGTAAATAAAAAAGAAAGAAAATCAATTCGTTCTGCATTCGGTAATGCTTTAGTAGAAGTTGGAAGAGAAAATCCAAACGTAGTAGTTTTAGATTCAGACTTAGCTGGTTCTACTCAAACAAAATTATTCGCAAACGAATTTCCAGATAGATGGTTTGATTGCGGTATTGCAGAAGCTGATATGACAACAACAGCTATCGGTCTTTCTACAACAGGTAAAATTCCTTTCATCGCAAGTTTCGCAGTATTTGCAACTGGTAGAAACTATGACCAAGTTAGAAATGGCGCTTGCTACGCAAACTTCAACTTAAAAGTTGTTGGTACTCACGGTGGTATCACAGTTTGTGAAGACGGCGCAACTCACCAATCATTAGAAGATGTTTCTCTAATGAGAGGTCTTCCAAATATGCAAGTTTTAGTACCTTCAGATTGCGCTGAAATGAATGCAGCTGTTAAATATGCAGCAAAACACGTTGGACCTGTTTACATCAGAGTTCCAAGAACTAACGTTCCTGATGTATTTGAAGCTGACCACGAATTCGATTTAACTCACGCAGCAATCTTGAAAGAAGGTAAAGATGTAACAATCGTTACTAACGGTGAAACAACTGCAGAAGTTATTGATGCAGCAAACATTTTAGCTGAACAAGGTATCGACGTTGAAATCGTTCACTTACCAATGGTTAAACCAATCGACAAAAAAGCAATCGTTGACTCAGCTAAGAAAACAAATTATGTAATTACTGTTGAAAACCACTCAGTAATCGGTGGTGTTGGTTCAGCAGTATGTGAAGTATTAGCAGAAGAGTATCCTGTTAAAGTTCACAGATTAGGTGTTCAAGATACATTCGGTCAATCTGGTGATTTTGACAACCTAATGAAACACTATAGATTGAACTCTGTTGAACTTGCAGAAGATATCAAAAAATTAATGGAAGAAAAATAATGATACAGTTACGTTCAGTAACAAAAAAATATAAAAACAACAAATATGCGCTTAAAAACGTAAATTTGGATATTTCGTCTGGGGAATTCGTATTCCTAGTTGGTAAATCTGGTGCAGGTAAATCTACATTGATGAAACTTCTTTACAGAGAAGAATTACCTTCTTCTGGTACAGTTATCATCGGTGGTATCAATATCGCAAACCTACCAAACGACAAAGTTCCAAGCTTACGTAGATGCATGGGTATTGTTTTCCAAGACTATAAACTGCTTCAAAATCAATCAGTTTATGACAACATTGCGTATGTAATCAGAACAATGGGTATAAGTTCAAAAGAAATCAATGCTCGTGTAACAGGTGCATTGAAAGTCGTAGGCTTGCTTGACAAAATGAAAGCAAAACCTTCAGAACTTTCAGGTGGTGAACAACAACGTGTAAGTATCGCAAGAGCAATCGTAAACGGACCACCACTTTTAATCGCAGACGAACCTACTGGTAACTTAGACCCAAAAAATTCATTAGAAATCATGCAAATTTTGGATCAAATTAACCAAAAAGGTATTACTGTTATTATTTCTACTCACGATAAATCAATGGTAGATTATTTCAGAAAAAGAGTTATTACTCTAGATAACGGTGAAGTAGTAAGAGACATTGAAGCAGGAACTTATGCGCAATAGAAAACAAGCTATAAAAAAACAAGTTAAAAAGCATATTCCAAAAGACTGGCTTACAGAAATAAGAATAGTCTATCGTTTGACATGCGAAATTTTAAGCGACTTCAAAAGAACAGGGCTTATAAATATCGTAATCATTACGACTATGGCTGCTATCTTAACTTTGTTCGGCTCTTTGTTTAGAACTACTTTATCAGTTTCAACTTTTGCAAAAGAACTTGGTAACGTTTTAGAAATTTCAGTATACTTAAAATCTAATGCTGATCCGAATGTTACAAGTCAACGTATTAAGGAAATTGAACACGTAAAAGGTGTTACAGTTATTCCTAAAGAAAAGAGTTGGGCAGATTTCAAACGTGAAATCAAAATTGGAGATATAGATAATCCATTACCTGATACATTACACGTAAAAGTTGATAAACCAGATAATATCAACGAAGTGTTTAACAAGATTAAAACACTTACCGTTGTTGAAAATATGAATTATGCACAAGATTTGGCTAAGAAAATCCAAGTTCTGAATAATGCCGTAAATACAACAACAGTATTTGTAATCATAATCGTTGCTATATTAACAATAACAATCATTAACAACACTATTCAGCTTGTAATTCAATCTAGAAAAGAAGAAATTGAAATAATGAGATTAATGGGTGTAAACAACTGGTATATTAAAATTCCGTTGATTATGCAAGGCGCATTATACGGTTTGTTTGGTGCATTAATAGCATTAATACCAGTAAACGTTGTTCAACAAATGTTAGATAACGTACACCAATTCTTCCTAATTCCAGTTCCTGTATTTGCAGAAAATATAGTTATCGTAACAACTATCCTAGTTGGAACATTGTTCGGAGCTGGCGGAAGCTTCTTATCAATCAAAAAACACTTACAAGTTTAAGAAATCTATAAAAATTTAAGGTGAAAAACTATGGCTGAAAAAATTACCGAAATACAAGATATTCAAAAGTTAATCAATGATTTAAGAGAAATTCCTGCAATGCCAAACGTAGTAATGCAGGCGATTAACCTTGTAAAAAATCCAAACGCAAGTATTAAAGATTTGGCAAACATCATTTCTTATGACCAGTCTTTAAGTGCAAAAGTTTTGACACTTGTAAACTCAGCTTATTACGGATTTTCACAACAAATTACATCTATCAACAGAGCTTTAGCTTTGATTGGTATGGTTAAGGCTAAAAACTTAATCATCACAATCGCAATGAGACCAATGTTTACAAGACAAAGCGACAAAGAATTATGGAAACACTCAATCCGTGTTGCCGTAGGTTGCGAACACTTTGCTAAGCACAAAAATCTTTTGAACTCAGATGAAGCCTTCGTATTAGGATTCATGCACGACGTAGGAAAGATGATTTTCAACTTAAAAGACCCTCAATTCTACGACAGAACAAGAGAAAGAATTGAAGCTGGCGAAAAATCAATTGACGTTGAAACAGAAGAATTTGGTTGTAACCACACTCAAGTTGGTATTATTTTGGCTAAAAAATGGCAACTACCAGTAATCATTTCTAATGTAATGAAATATCACCATGCTCCACAAGATTCTTCAATGCCTGTTGCATGTTCATTGGTAAACGTTGTAGATACTCTTGTTCAAGATAATTATAAATATGAAAATATTGATCCAGAAATTACAAAAGTTTTAGGTATGGATTTGACAATAGGCAGAGCAGAAATGTTTAGAGACGATATTTTAGAACAAGCTGATAGCTTATTTGATAAACTTTCAATATAGAAAAGGATAAAAATGCAAGACTCAGGAAATAACGTATTATTTGTAACAAATGAAGACGAAATTGTAAATCAATTATCAGACCAATTAATTCTTTTAAGAAACATCGATTGCATTTTAATAAGATTATATGCAGACGCATGCGACACAATTGATAAAGAAAGACCTCAATCAATCATTATCACTTGCTCAAATAGAGGTGAAGAAGCAGAGTGTCTTGAAACAATAAAATTAATGAAACGTCATACAATTGTTCCTATCATTTTAGTCTTGAGAGAATATGACGAAGAATTTGTAAAACTTGCAAACCAAGCTGGTATCAGTGATTGCGTAACAGTTCAATATGGTCATAGCGAAATCCTTATGAGAACAATTTGGAGTTTGCAAAAAAATGAAATGAGAGAAACTCATAAAAAAACTATGAGACTTCTTGAACAATTAAAGATTTTAGACCCAAAAACAGGTTTCTATACAACAAAACAAGGAAAAAGAGTTTTCGCTAACGAAATTAGCTACTTAACAGAAAACCACCTTGATGCAGTATTAATGGCAATTAGAGCTAATAAAGATGCTGGCATAAAAATTACAAAAGAAAAACTTGATGAAGTTGTAAAAGGCAACGTCCGTGGTTCCGATATCGTAATCATGAACGACGAAGAAACTTATTTCTTGATTTTGACAAACACTAATTTATCAGGTGCGATGATTGTTTGGTCAAGAATTATCAAAACAATTGGTTCAGAAGAAACAATTTGCGGTTGCATTACAGATGTTGCAGAAAAATCATTAGAACAATTACAAATATTGATGACAAATGGTTTGAATGTTGCTCTAACAACTCCAAATTACTTTATTGCTATCAATAACGACGATGATGAACAAAACCAAGGTCGTTGGTTAGAAGCAAAAGGTGAAAAGAGTTCACATAACCTTAAATTGTTTAAACAATTGTACGAAAAGAAAACTTCTACAGTTATCAAACCTCTTTTAGAATTCGCCAAAAAAGCTGCAAAAAGAAAATTGCACAATATCAACTTTGAAATAACAGAAAACGAAAAAGAATTAAATTTAGTTGTAACAAAGAAAGAAAAGACTTCAACATTAAAATTTGAACATACTGGTGCCTCATTCATCAGTGTTTACTACTTACACGATGGTTTAGATAGTCCAGAAAATAAGAAAACAAAAATGGAATTTAATGAAGTAACAGAAACAGCTATTAAAGAATTGATTGATGCGTTTATCGCTGAATTTTTAAGTTATGCTAACTAATAAATAAAAACTATTAAAGGCAATGCAATAAAAAAAGAGTTGAATTATTAAATTCAACTCTTTTTAAATCTTCTTATAATTATTATTTATAATTATAAAGCAGCTTTAGCAGTTTCAACAACTACTGTGAAAGCTTCTGGATCATTAACAGCTAAGTCTGCTAACATTTTTCTGTTAACTAAGATGTCAGCTTTTTTGCAAGCATTAACAAATCTAGAATAGCTCATGCCTTGTTCTCTAACAGCTGCATTAATTCTAACAATCCATAATCTTCTCATATTACGTTTTGTCATGCGTCTGTCTCTGTAAGCATATTTTAAAGCTTTCATAACAGCGATGTTTGCAACTTTAAAGATTCTGCTTCTAGCACCAATAAAGCCTTTAGCTAATTTTAAGATTTTTTTATGTCTTTTACGACTAACGTTTCCTCTAACAATTCTCATTTTCTAACTCTCCTATCTTGAATATTTCTTGTATGGTAACTCTTTTGATACTAATTTCACTTGTGATTCTGAAATTTCTACCATTTTAGAGAGTCTTCTTTTACGGCTTACGTCTTTGTTTGCAAGTAAGTGACCTTTACCAGCTTGTCTTCTTACGATTTTACCAGATGCAGTAATTTTGTATCTTTTAGCACCTGATCTGTGTGTTTTCATTTTTGGCATTTTCATTTCCTTTCTATGTTTAAGGTTGTATGTTCTATGAAGATTATGGCAGCCATAGCCATAAAACTTCTGCATGAATAAGTTTATATTAAACAAAAATTTTTTACAAGAAAATATTAAAATAAATAAAAGTCTTAAATTATTTAATAAAAAAAACAGAGAGCTAAAAGCTCTCTGTTTTATAGTTAACCTTATTGAGATTAATTATTAGTCATCGGCATGTCCAGCTGTACCTAATACGTCTCTCATTTTGTGCATAACCATTTCTTTAACAGCTGTTCTACCAGGTCCCATGTATTCACGTGGGTCGAATTTTTCAGGGTGTTCAATGAAGAATTCTCTGATAGTAGATGTCATAGCTAATCTTAAGTCTGTATCGATATTAATTTTAGCTACACCGTGTTTAGAAGCATAGTTTAACATATCTTCTGGAACACCTTGTGCATCTGGTAAGTTACCACCGTATTTGTTACATTTTTCTACGAATTCTTTTGGAACTGAAGAAGAACCGTGTAATACGATTGGATAATCTGGGTAACCAGCTTCAGCTAAAGCATCTTTAATTTCTTTTAATCTATCGAAGTCTAATTTAGCTTCACCTTTGAATTTGTAAGCACCGTGTGAAGTACCAATAGCGATTGCTAATGAATCACAACCAGTTTGTTTTACGAATTCAACTGCTTCTTTAACGTTTGTATATTTAGCATCTTTGTCAGAAACTTTAACGTCATCTTCAACACCAGCTAATTTACCAAGTTCAGCTTCTACTGAAACTCCTCTTTCGTGAGCATATTCAACAACTTTTTTAGTTACTGCAACGTTTTCGTCGAATGGGAATCTTGAACCATCAATCATAACTGATGAGAAACCACCGTCGATACATGCTTTACAAATTTCGAAATCAGCACCGTGATCTAAGTGTAAAGCGATAGGTACTGTAGTTGTAGCTAATGCTGCTTCTACTAATTTGATTAAGTATGTTTGGTTAGCATATTTTCTTGCACCTGCTGAAACTTGTAAGATGATTGGTGAACGAGTTTCTTCAGCTGCTTCTGCAATACCTTGTAAAATTTCCATATTGTTAACATTGTAAGCACCGATAGCATATCCGCCAGCTAATGCTTTTTTGAACATTTCTTCTGTTCCTACTAATTTTCTTTCACTCATTTGAAAATCTCCTTGTTGTATTTATAAGTACAAGTTCAATTTACAACAAAGAAAAAAGTTTTACAAGTCATATTGTTGGAGTAAATCGAGCTAAAAAATAGAGTTAATATCAACTATTAACTCTATTTTATATTATTTAATTTTTATTTGAAGAATTAATCTTTTCTACCAGCCTCTACGTTATATTTTTCGTAATCTTTTAATTTACGAACTCTGTTAACATCAGATTTGTCTAAGGCTTTGATATCTTCTTTTTTTGTTTTGAATTTATTTTTATACAACTCAACGTTGTATTGCATAACTTCTGGATATTGAATATAAACATCATTTTTGTGATATTTGTTCAATGCTCTTCTCAAACAACCTGTATAAACTGTTTCAAAATGTTTTGATTGAACATATTCACCAATTGCTTCTGGCTTAATTGAATCACCTTCAACAGCAAGAGTTTCAACAATAACAGGATTTTCTTCTGCGTATGTATCTTTAATTGCCACAGTGTAGTGATTGTAGTTTGTAGAAACTTTTGGATCTATTCTTGTCATTACAACGTAATAATTTTTTCTGTTTTCATGTTTGTAAAGACCTTCTGTTGCATAGTGCATGCTATCAGGGGCTTTTGATGCTACAAAATCAAAATCTTTCAAAGATTCAAGATAAAGTTGCTTTGCCCAGTTTTCGCCACCTTGTTCAAAAAATCTACCAAAATATTGTTGGTATAAAATTTTATGACCTTTATTTCTTGAATAGATATTGAACATAGCATTTTTCATTGCGATATTAGTATCTAAGTTATTTTCATCAGAATATTTGTTAGTAACATTTTGAGCAGATTTCAAAATTCTTACTGTGAAATCATAAGGAACCCCAGCATACGCAAGAACAAACAATCCTGCATCATCAAACATTGAATATCTTCCACCAACTCCGTCATGGATATATAAGTTTTGAATATAATATGGATTATTTCTAACTTGTTCTTTTAAATTTTCTTCTTTTGCAAACTTGTCTGTGCAAATTGCAAAGTGCTTTTGAGCCTCAATTCTAGCATCTTTTGGTCTATAGCCATTTGCAACATAATAATCTATTAATTCTTGTTCAAATCTTTTAAATGCGTCTTGTGTTTCAAAAGTTTTACCAGATTTTGAAACAACTAAAAAGTTCAAATTTTGAATACCAACTTTTGTATTTTTAATAAAATTATTAAAACTTAGTGGGTCGATATCAGAATAGAAATAAACATCTTTGTCATTAAAACCTGTCATATTAAGTAAAAATTCAGCAGTATGTTTGCTTCCGCCAATACCTAAAACAACAAGTGGTCTATCAACTTTATCTTTTCTCATTTTTAATTTGTTAGCTTGAGAATAAATTTCATTCAAATGACCTTTTAATTGTTCTTGAGGCAAATTAGCCCATTTCAAATATTGTTCATCTTTTAATTTTCTTGAATTGAAATCAGAAATAACTTTTGCCATTTCAGATTTATGAGAAGAGTAAAAGCTATCAAAATTTGCCCATTTATGAGGGATAGAATATTCACCAGAATAGTTGTCATTAACTACTTCTACCGTTTTAATATGTTTGTTTTCATAAGCTATTCTATCTAAATTCTCCATACTGTCCAAAGTTGGATTAATCATAGCCATGCTTAATATTTCTAATAACATAAGTTGGATTCTCCTTTTTTATAATATTAACATAATTGTTTAAAAAAATCTTTTAAGTTAAAATAAAAATATGAAGAAACCAGAATTATTGTTACCGGCAGGTAATATCGAAAAATTAAAATATGCAATTGAATACGGCGCAGATGCTGTATATTTAGGTGTTGTAGACTTTAGCTTACGCGCAATGAGAAAAGGTGAACTTATCACCCTAGAAAACTTGAAAGAAGCCATTGATATTGCACATCAGCATAATGTTAAAGCTTATTTAACATTAAACATTTTCGCATTCAACGAAGATATTAAACTTCTTGAACAAGCGATGGATAAAATTATTGAAAGCAATCCAGATGCAATCATTTTAACTGACTTTGGTGTATTTAACGTTGTAAGAAGATACATGCCAAACGTGCCAATTCACGTTAGCACTCAAACTAATATTCTAAACTACGAAGCAGTTAAATTCTGGAGAGATTTAGGCGCAGAAAGAGTAATTCTAGCAAGAGAATTACCTATAAAAGATGTTAAAGAAATAAAAGAAAAAGTTCCTGATATTGAAACAGAAGTCTTTATTCACGGTTCTCAATGTGTATCTTTCTCTGGAAGATGCTTATTGAGCGATTATATGACTTATGGCGAAAGAAAAGCTAATCACGGAAATTGCGCTCAGCCATGCCGTTGGAGTTATAAACTATTAGAAGAAACTCGTCCAGGACAATATTTTGAAATCAATCAAGACAACAGAGGAACACATATTTTAAGCCCAAAAGATTTATGTCTTGTAGAATATCTAAGAGAACTTATTGATGCAGGTGTAGATTCACTAAAAATCGAAGGTAGAACAAAGAGCTTGTACTATGTTTCAGCAGTAACAAAAGCTTATCGCTCAGCCATTGATGAAGTTTTTGAAAACCCAAATTGTGATTTGCACAAATACTTTGAAGAACTTAAAAAAGTTGGAAACAGAGGATATACTCAAGGTTTCTATCTTGGCAATAATAATTCAGAAAGCTATAGCTATGAAATCTCTAAAGGTTTAGCTGGTGCAGATTTCTTGTGTGAATTCTGGGACAAAAAAGAAGGCGAAGACTTGTACTTAGTTAAAACTAAAAACAAGTTCTTAAAAGGTCAAGAACTTGAAATCATCACTCCTGATGAACAATATTTCACTTGCGCAACTCAAATTATCAGCAAAAAAACAGGCGAAGAAACTGATGTCGCAAATACAAACGATGAGTTGTACATAAAATTTGAAAGAGCACCTAAAAATTATAAATATGCTCTTGCAAGAACAAAGGAAATTAAAAATAATGATAATTAAACCAGATTATAATTTAAAAAACATTTATGAAATAACTCCTAAAATGCTTATGGATATGGGAGTTAAGGCTATATTTTTAGATTTAGACAGCACAATCATGGTATCAAAATCTGGTAAATTTTTACCAGAAACTTATAAATGGTTTGAAACATTAAAGAAAGATTTTTATATTGCAATCGTAACTAATAACAAAAATCCAGAATATACAAAGCTAACAAAAAAAGCTATCCCATTTAAAGTTGTTGAGTGCGCAAATAAACCAAACCCTAAAAAGGTAAAAGAATTAATTCGATTGATTGCGATGAAACCAGAAGAGGTTGTAATGGTTGGTGATAGACCATTAACAGACATTCTTGTGGGTAAATTTGCTGGCACAAAAACAATCCTTGTAGGTTCAATCAATGACAACGAAAATATGCCTACAAAAATTGTCAGAGCCCTTGAAAGAAGCGTTATTAGACATTTTTAAATATTGAATAATATTTGTAAGTAGAATTATGTCATTGCGAACGAATGTGAAGCAATCCAAAAACTGTCATGCTAAACTTGTTTCAGCATCTTACCAAATAATAATTGTCATTCTGAGCTTGACTCAGAATCTGACAAACGACCGCATTATCCATTCACCAACCTCAGATTCCGTGTCTAGCACGGAATGACACAAAAGGTATGGTTAGATTTGTTGTACATTTATGACTGTCTTGCTCGTTCGCGTTACTTTGTAACAACAAAAGAAGTCCATTGATCTTGATGAATTTCTTCGACAATTTTTAAATTTTCTCTTTTAATTGCTTCAAGTACAACTTGTTTTTTCTCATCTAAAATACCGCTCAAAGACAAGTAAGCATTATCTTTCATAATATTTTTCAAATCGCCCATAATTTCAAACAAAACATTATGCAAAATATTTGCACATACAAAATCAAATTTATCAGTAATTTTATCTGCAGTATTCAATTCAAACGTAACATCTGGACAATCATTCAATTTAGCATTATCAATTGCTGTTTGAATAACTGTTTCATCATTATCACAGCCATAAACTTTTGTAGCACCTAATTTTTTAGCCAAAATTGCTAAAATCCCAGAACCCATGCCAATATCAGCAACTTCTGCACCATCTGGCATATATTTTTCTAATGCCTTCATGCAAAGTTGAGTTGTTTGGTGAGTTCCTGTACCAAAAGCGCAACCTGGGTCAAGTTTAATAATAATTTCGCCTTCTTTTGGTGTGTATTCAATCCATGTAGGAACTACTGTAACTTTATCAGTTACGTGAGTTACGTCCCATTTTTCTTTCCATTTTTTAGACCAATCTTCGTTTTCAATCTTTGTGATTGTAAAATCCCAACTGCCTAAATCATCTTCTGAAAAACCTCTCGCAATCATCATTTCACGAGCAGATTGTAATCTTTCCGCAATATTTTCGTTATCTTTAATAAAAGCTTTTAATGTACCTTTTGTTGTAGAAATCATTTCTAAATCTTTAAAAGCTTCTTCTTCAAGAATAACACCGTCGCAATCAAAAGTTTCAAAGCATATGTTTGAAATTTCTTCTTCCATTTCTGGATTAATGACAAATCTTAGTTCGTAATATTGCTCTTGATTATTCAACGCATTCACCCATAACTCTGTATTTGTTATATCTTTGTTCTCTTAATTTAGAAGCAGACATTTTAGAATATTTTTTCAAACTTTCTAAAATACTGTGTTTTAAATTATCAGCCATTTCTTGGTGGTTTGTATGAGCACCGCCCAAAGGTTCTTTAACAATACCATCAATAATACCTAAGTGAAGCAAGTCTTCAGAAGAAATTTTCAAAGCTTCTGCAGCAGTTGCAGCAAGAGAAGAATCTCTCCAAAGAATTGAAGCACAACCTTCTGGTGAAATAACTGTATAATAAGCATATTCAAGCATTAAAACTTCGTTTGCAACAGCAAGACCTAAAGCCCCACCACTACAACCTTCACCAGTGATAATAGCAATTACTGGAACTTTTAATTTTGCCATATCACGTAAGTTTGTTGCAATTGCAATACCTTGACCAGTTGCTTCCGCGCTTACCCCTGGATATGCCCCTGGTGTGTCAATTAGAGTAACAATTGGAATATTAAATTTGCTTGCATGTTCAAACAATCTCAAGGCTTTTCTATAACCTTGTGGTTGTGGCATACCAAAATTGTGTTCAAGGTTTTCTTTAGTATTTTTACCTTTTTGTGTACCAACAAACATTATTGGTTTACCGTCTAATTTAGCTAAACCGCCAATGATTGCTCTATCATCACAACCCATTCTGTCGCCATGAAATTCAATAAAGTCTTCGCACATCAAGTCCATATATTCTAAGAAATTTGGTCTATCTGAATGTCTTGCAATTTGCAATTTATCCTCAATTGATAGATGTGAATATATTTCGTTTTGATAATCTTTTGCCTGTTGTTCAAAAGATTCAATTTCTTTATCTAAATTCATTCCTGACTCCGAACTTAATTCTTGTAATTCTTTAATTTTTTCTTTTATATCCATTATATTTTTTTCAAATTTTAAAACTGTCATAGCACCGACACTTTCTTATTTTTCTTATAACTTATGAAGAGCTAAAATATTAGCAATATTTTTTCTCAAATCTTTTCTTGCAGAAATCACGTCGACTTGACCATTTTTAAGCAAGTATTCTGCTGTTTGGAAATCTGACGGTAATTTTTGACGAATTGTTTGTTCAATAACACGTC
Organism: Methanobacteriaceae archaeon; assembly: GCA_963602355.1. Lineage (GTDB taxonomy): Bacteria > Cyanobacteriota > Vampirovibrionia > Gastranaerophilales > Gastranaerophilaceae > UBA791. The sequence goes on along the minus strand of CAVCIU010000012.1, from coordinate 5,371 downwards.
TACCTGCAAAACCAATTCTTGCATTCTTTTCAGCAATAATGATATCACCTAATGTACCAAAACTTGCTGTAACACCACCAAATGTAGGTTCAGTTAACAAGCATAAGTACAAGATACCTTCTTCATCTAATCTTGCAACTGCACAAGAAGTTTTAGCCATTTGCATTAAGCTCAAAGCGCTTTCTTGCATTCTCGCACCACCAGATGAAGTTACTACCATTACTGGAATTCTTCTTTCGATAGCTTCTTCCATGATTTTGGCAATTTTTTCACCAACTGTACTACCCATTGAACCACCCATGAAATCAAAATCCATAATAGCTACAGCCAATTTATGACCTTCAATTTCTCCAACACCAGTTACAACAGCATCGTTCAAATTTGTTTTCTTTTGAGCTGCTTCTAGTCTGTTTTTGTAAGGTTCAGTATCTGTAAATTCTAATGGGTCAGTAGGTTTAATGTTTGAGAACAATTCTTCAAACGTACCTTCATCGAACAATTGTTTAATTCTTGTTCTTGCGTTTATTCTAAAGTGATATTCGCAAACTGGACAAACCATATCATTTGCTTCTAAATCTGTTTTTAAAATTTGTGCATCACAGTGAACGCACTTTGTCCAAAGGCTTGGACTGTTATCTTCCTCAACTCTACCTTCTGTTTTACGTCTTTCAAGTTGAGCTTCTTTTCTCTTATCAAACCAATCTTGTATTGTCATATTTATTTCCTTATGACCTTATGTAATAACTTTTAGAACTATTTTTTATTTTCTTCTTCCAACAAAATAGCACACACACTAAGCTTATTTCCATAAGCTTTTTTGTTAAAAATATGTTCTTTTATTATATATATAAGGTTTTTTATTATATTCATTTGTAATTATTTTTATTTTACAAGATACATTATACACGTAAAATTATTTTTGGTCATCTTTGTGAACATTTTCAATCTTACGTCCTGTTAAATAGCTTGTAACTTGCGGTGAAAGGTGTATGTTTTGTAAAGATAAGTTATATTTTTTCAAATCACCAATGTTTGAATGTTCTTCCATTAAATCTTTTTTAGGTGCAATATTTATACCTTCTTTTATTTTTTCAAACTCTGATTTGTAACCTTTTTCAACAACTCTTGCAATAACTTCATCAATACTTGAACCAGCAACTCCATATTTTGCAGCAATTTGGTTTACCGTAGCACCTTGTGGTAAACGATATAACCACTGTAAAGATGCAGCATCGTTTTGAGAAAGATTTACCATGCCATATTGGTGCGGAGTGTACATAATATCTGATTTGTAAGGACTATGACCAAGCCCTAGAGCATGACCGATTTCGTGCAAAATTGTGTGATAAACCTCGTCATCTGACATGTATTGTTGGTGTATAACCCCGTCAGACAAACCAATTGAAACCTCTGCACTAAACAATCTATTTTGATTATCATAGTTGAATAAACAATGACCTAGAGCTTTTCTATCAACTCTTCTCCATTCAACATTAACATTTGAAGACAATAAATCTTCTGCCAATCTAATTTGAACTTGCCCCGCTGATGCCCTTTGCCAAGTTTCAAGAGCCTTGATTACCATATTTTTATATTTGTAATCTTGACCTTGCTTTGTATAGAATTTCATCGGCGCAATAAATACAACAAGTGGCATGTACGTCCATCTCATTAACTGACCATTTTTAAAACTTTCTGCTAAATAAGTGTTGTAATTCATAACTTTATTGTATAATAAAAAAGCGACAAAAACCAAAAATGAGGAGATTTTTAATATGGATATAATGGGTATGATGAAAAAAGCTCAAACAATTCAAAAAAAATTGCAAGAGACTCAAAACGAATTAGCTAACGAAGAAATTACAGTAGAAGTTCAAAACGGTGCTGTAAAAGTAACTTTAGACGGTAAAGCCCAATTTAAAGCAATTAAACTTTCAAAAGAAGCTATCAATGCTGAAAATCCAGACTCTGTAGATGAAGATTCAGTTGAAATGTTAGAAGATTTAATCACAACAGCTATCAAACAAGCAACTGAACAAGCTACAACAAAAATGGAAGCTAAAATGAAAGCTATTACTGGTGGTATCAGTATCCCAGGGTTGTTCTAATGATTTATCCTAAATCAATTGCAACATTAATTGAATATTTCCAAAAATTACCTTCGATAGGTCCAAAATCAGCACAAAGATTGGCTTTTTACATGTTAAAAATGCCAATGTCTGAGGTTGAAAAATTTGCTAATGCAATGATTGAAGCGAAGGAAAAGACAAAGGCTTGTGAAATTTGTTTCAATTTATCATCAACAAGCCCTTGCGAAATTTGCTCTTCAACTAGCAGAGAAAGAAATACTATCTGCGTTGTTGCAGAGACAAAAGACTTAATTGCAATTGAAAAAACAAATGAATACAAAGGTTTGTATCACGTTCTACAAGGTTTAATTTCACCAATCGACGGCATTGGTGCAGAAGATATCAGAATTAAAGAACTTTTGACTCGTCTTACAAATGAAGAAGTTACAGAAGTTATTCTAGCTCTTTCACCGTCCGTAGAAGGTGAAGCTACAAGCTTATATCTTTCAAGATTAATCAAACCTTTTAATATAAAAATTTCAAGAATCGCATTCGGCTTGCCTGTGGGAACTGATTTAGAATACGCAGACGAAGTTACTCTTGCAAAAGCAATTGAAGGCAGACACGAACTATAATGCGTAAGCCGGTGTGAGCGGTGTTGACACACGGTCAGTGTGGCAAGCAGGCGAACACTACGAAACCGCCGTTGCGAAGCGGATTTTCGGTAGGGCGCCATGTGAGTGTAGCGAACCAAGCCCGTAAGGTAAAGCGGGACGTTACTCCCGCGACAACCCGAATAATCCAAGACAGCGGAGCAATCTTTGATTGCACAGGCGGGAATGTTACAAACACAGTGATGGTTCTACTCACTACTCACCATTCACTATTTCAAGATACTAAAGGCCACAATCTTATTAGTATTCACATTTAGCCATTGAAATTTAAAACAAACATAATCATTACAAGTACATTCATCATCTTCGCAAGTACAATAATCATTTATTCTACAAACAACAGCATCAGAAAGTGCAATCAATTCATCACTTTCGCCTTTACACTTTGGCAAACAATGTTCAAAATTACCGTCAATTTTAAGGTTTGAAGTAATCAATGTAATTTGACTAGAATTATTTACCTCACATAAATCAATAATACGTTTTTTAAGTTCCTTCATAAATATTCTCCTTTTTCAAAGTCTTAAAAGAGAATAAATTAAATCTATAAAATTTTAATCGGTAACTTGGGCATATCTATTCAACACAAAAACAGAGGCGAAGCCGTAGGCTTCGCCTCTGTTTTATTTTTAATAATTATAATTATTATTCATTGCTCCTGTGAAATCAAAGATTTCTACGTCGCTATCGTAGTGTTCGCCTGCTTGCCACACTGACCGTGTGTCAACACCGCTCACACCGGCTTACGCAATTTTATTTAATTGCTTTACCTGCTCTATAAAGTGATGTTTCTTTACCAAGTACAACAAGTGTTCCAACCATATCAGCACCACGTGTTCTACCTGTTACAGCAGCTCTGATTGCCCACATTGTAACTTTTGGTTTGATACCTTTTTCTTTATAGAATCCTCTGAATTGTTCTAATTTTTCGTGCAAGTTTTCTTCTGTCCATTCCCAATCTTTTGCTTGTTCAACAAAAGTTTTTAGAACTTCTTGAGATGTTTCTGTATCAAGTACATCTGCTTGTACTTGTGGGTCTATTTCAACATCTTTGCCGAAGAAATATGCAACGTCATCAGTGATATCTGATAACAATGTTAATGGTTCACGAGTGATTTCAACCATTTTTGTATATTGTTCATCAGTCATAGATGACAAATCATATTTAGTCAAGAAAGGTTTTAGTCTTTCTTTCAAATCTTCTATATCAAGCATTTTGATATAGTGGCTGTTCATCCAATTTAATTTGTCATATTCAAAGATTGAGTTTGAAGATGAAACTTCGTGAATTCTGAAATCAGCTGCGATTTCGTCAACAGTTTTAATTTCAACACCGTCAGAAGGTGCCCAACCTAAAAGTGCTACGAAGTTAATTAACGCATCTGTCAAATAACCTTTTTCTACGAATTCAGAAACAGCAGTTGCACCATGACGTTTTGATAATTTACTTCTATCAGGTGCTAAAATCATACCTAAATGACCGAATTTAGGAACTTCTGCGCCTAGTGCTTCATAAATTAAAATTTGTTTGAATGTGTTTGAAATATGGTCTTCACCACGAATGATGTGAGAAATTTTCATCAACATATCATCAATTACAACAGCGAAGTTGTAAGTAGGTGAACCATTTGATTTCATGATTACAAAATCACCAATCAAGCTTGTATCTTGATGTAAATCACCTTTTACAAGGTCTTCAAAGTGAATAATTGGTGAATCATGGAAAGCCTTTTGAGCTTTTTCTACAGAAAATCTGATTGCTGGTTTTCTGCCTTCTGCTCTTAATTTAGCTTTTTCTTCTTCAGTTAAATTTTCACATTTTTTAGAATATACATAAGCTTTTTTATTTTTTGTAGCTTCTTCTTTTTCTGCTTCAAGTTCTTCTGGTGTGCAGAAACATTCATAAGCAAAACCTTTATCTAAAAGTTCTTGAACATATTTTGGATAAATATCAAATCTTTCAGATTGAGTATAAGGACCATAAGGACCGCCAACATCTGGACCTTCGTCCCAGTTCAAGCCTAAAGCTTTTAAGCTATCAAAAATATTATCAATGTATGCTTGGCTAGTACGTTCAGCATCTGTATCTTCAATTCTTAAAACGAATTTACCATTATTTTTTTTAGCGAATAAATAATTAAATAATGCTGTTCTAGCTGTACCTACGTGTAAGTTACCACTTGGAGATGGTGCTATACGAACTCTTATTTCTTCCATTTTTCCTTCTTTCCTACGCTTTTGTTTTAATTTCTTCTAATAATTTTTCTACAAATTCATCAACAGTCATAGTACCGATTTGGCCAATGCCTCTTTGTCTTACTGCAACTGAATTTGCTTCAATTTCCTTATCTCCAACTACTGCAACATAAGGAACTTTTTTATCTTGTAAGTTTTCTCTAATTCTGTAATTCATACTTTCAGAACGATCGTCTAAATAAGCTCTGATACCTAAATCTCTTAGTTTTTTGTAAACTTTTTCAGCGAAATCAATGTGTTTTTCGTTTGAAATAGGTACAACAGAAACTTGTGTAGGAGCTAACCATAATGGGAATGCACCTGCATAGTGTTCAATCAAGATACCGTGGAATCTTTCCATTGAACCAAAGATAACTCTGTGTAACATTACAG
>CAVCIU010000011.1:1138-39836 GCA_963602355.1 Methanobacteriaceae archaeon | reverse complement strand
AGGTTACAATGGAATTTTTAAAAACAGTTAAGGAAGTTGTATTTTTAGGTCCAGCAGGCTCTTATTCAGAAATGGCTAAAGATGTTTTCTGCAAACATTATGACCTAAAAGTAAAAGAAACTCCATTCCCTACAATTTCTGAAGCTATTGAATATGTAAATAATTCAGAAAATGTTATTGGTGTAATTCCTGTTGAAAATTCTATTGAAGGCGCTGTTAGAGAAGCTATTGACTCTTTAATCAAAACAAATAACAACGATTTACAGTATTTAGCAGAATATCCTCTTCCAATTAGACATTGTTTATTATCTAAAAATACTGATATAAAAGAAATCAAAGGTTTGATTTCACACCCGCAAGCAATTGCTCAATGCCTTAATTTTATCCATAAGAATTTGCCAAGCGACATTGATATTATTCGTGCAACAAGCACTGCAAACGCTGCAAAATCTTTAGAAAAATATGGTTTAGAATATGGCGCAATCGGTAGTGCAAAAACAGCAGAGCTTTATAACTTAAACATTTTGAAATCAAACATAAATGACGACCCAACAAATCAAACAAGATTTGTTCTTTTGGGGAAATTTAAAACCCCTCGTACTGGTAACGACAAAACTTCGTTAGCGTTTTCAACAATTAACGAATCCGGTGCATTGTTAAAAGTCTTAGAAATTTTTGAAAAATACAGTATAAATTTATACTACATTGATTCAAGACCATCAAAAGTTAAATTTGGAGAATATACGTTCCTTGTAGATTTTGACGGTCATTACACAGACAAAATCATTTCAAAAGCACTAAAAGAAATCAAAGAAAAATCAAGCTATTTCAGACTTGTAGGTTCTTATGAAAAATTGAGCCATTTAGATTAATTATAGATTTCTATAAATTTCTCTTACGATTAATTCTTCAAAAGTTTTCTTTTCAATTTTTGATGATTTTGCATCATTAATCAAAATACTGAATGCGTATTTATGACCTTTTTTAGTTTCAATATATCCAACTAATCCGCTAACATCAGATAACGTACCTGTTTTTGCGTACAATTTCTTTTCTAAAAATAGCATTCTGTTTTGCAATGTACCATATTCAGTATTTGGTGTTGGTAGCATTGAAACAATCTTGTCATAATCATTGTTTTTAACAGCTTGAACTAAATATTCTGTCATAAATTTCGTAGTCATAAGGTTGTTTTTAGAAACACCGCTACCGTCAACAATTTTTACACTTGATAAATCAATTGCATTGTTTTTGGCAAAATCTTCAATCATTTTGTAAGAATTGTCAAAAGTTCCCATTTTCTTAGTATACTTAGCACCAGCAAGTTTGAAAACTGTTTCTGCAACTAAATTATTTGAATTTTCATAAATATCTTTTACTGCAAGAGAAATTGGGTGAGTAATTTCACCAATCAACACAACATTATTTGTTGGCAATTTTTTTGTTTCGATTTTGTCATAATAATGTAATTTATTAGATTTTAGACTTTCTTTTACTCTGAAATTAAAATATTCTTTCATATTGTTTACAGGAATAGAAATTTCTGTAGAGGTAGCAATTTCACCCTCAAAAGTCAATTCATTTGCTGAAATGTAATTTTTTCTAGACACAGTAATATCGTTTTTTTCACCATTTCTTACAAAATTCATCATCAATGTAGGATAAAAAACATTTGTCTCAATTTGAGGTGGTTGATTTTTTAGAGGAGTTAATTTAACTCTCACAAGATTTCCGTCAATATTGTATGCTGAAAATTTTGGCATAAGTGGGTTTAAATCGTCGTCCCATTGCCAACCTTCGCCCCATTCGTTTTTGTCAAAAATACTGTCATCAATATAAAATTTTGAAATATTTTTATCTTTTGGTAAATCAATATTGCTCAACAAAGTTTTTAAATCTTTTATAGTTAAATAAGGATCAGCACCCAAAACTAAGTAATATTCGTTTGCTGATTTATTTTTGTACAATTTTGTAGAAAAATTATAATTTTCGCCTAAAACTTCAATAGCCGGCAAAGTTGTTATAATTTTTTGTGTTGATGCAGGCATCATAGGTTTTTCAGAATTCAATTCATAAATCTTTTTAGGTCTATCAATATCTTGAACAGAAAAACTTACAGCATGTTTTGAGACACCTGTTTCACTAAAAGCTTTATCAAAAAAGTTTGGTATATTCTTTGCCATAGCAATATTTATGCTTGATAAAATACATATCAAAGTTATTATTAATTTTTTCATAAAATACAAACCTCATAACATTCATGAATATCATTTAAAACAGTACATTTATTTCTGAAATCATACATTGCACTGTCAAATTTAATTGTTGCATAAATATGATTTTTTTTCTCATCAATTTCTTGATTTATACTTCCATCATAGTTTATAACTCTTGAATACCCTAAATTATATTCATTATCTTTAATCAAACCCATTTGGTCAATGGCAATAAAATTGCATTGATTTTCCATAGCTCTTGCGCTTGTAAGGGTTCTCCAAACATCTTTTTTGTTGCTACCCCAAGCTGCAACATTTATCAACAAATCGGCACCTGCTTTTCTGTATGCTCTATAAAGCTCTGGAAATCTGATATCATAACAAACAGTAAGACCTGTTTTAATACCTTTAATATCAACAAGTACAGGCTGATTTCCGTTTTCTATATAAGTTCCTTCAGCACAACCATAGTATGAGAACAAATGAGACTTATTGTAATGTGCAATAAGTTCACCCTTATCGTTTATTACAGGACAAGTATTGTAGAATTTGCCGTTATCTTCTGTAATATAACTTCCACCAACAATGTAGCAATTATATTTTTTTGCTAAACCTTTTAAAAATTCTGTTGTTTCACCTGTTTCAAGGTCTTCGGCAGAAGCTCTGAATAAATCTGGACACCAACCACAAGTCCAAACTTCAGGTAGCACAATCAAATCAGTACCTTCTTTATATCCCTCTTTAATTGCATTTTCTACTTTTTTATAATTTTCTTTTTTATCCCCAAGTGTAGATTGGATTTGTATTCCAAGTACGTTTAAAAATTCTTTCTTTTCCATAACCCAAATCTGAATACCTCTTTAAATTTTTGAGGAGCAATCTCTTTTAATTGCTCCATTGATTTTTGAACTTCAAGTCTTTTTTCTTCAATCTCTTCAGTCAAAGCATTTTCGCTAACATAAATTGGTTCGCCGTGAAGCACGATAATTTTAGTAAGAGTGAAAGGAACTCTCATTCCGTCCCACCCTGGAAGTGTTAAAAGCGTTTTCATAGGTGAGTACATATACGTAGGCACAATAGGTTTTCCTGACATTTTAGCTAATTTAATAATGCCGTCTTTAACAACTTCTTTTGGACCTCTTGGACCATCAACCATCATAGCACCACATTCACCATTTTTAAGTTTTTCAACAAGTTCTTTGCTACCGCTAATGTTTCCTGGACGATGATAAGAAGCTCTAATTACTTTAATGCCCCATTTTTCAGTGATTTTAGTAACAATTTTGCCGTCTCGTGAATGGCTTATCATAATATTCAAAGCACCATTGTTATTATCTTTTAAGCTATGAACACTCAAAAGATTTGCATGCCAGATAGCATACAGACAATTTTCTTTTGGCGCATTTATCGGCACCATTTCGGTCATTTGTTCTTGTATTCTAAATATTGTATATATAGCGCTACCTAAAAATTGTACGGTTGCTTCGTTTGATAATCTAACCATAGCCTTATTATACTATAAAAATTTTTGCCTGATTGGCTAATTGTTTTTCGCCCTAAAAATCGGTTTAATATAATTAAATCTTTTTCATACTTCCAGCTATTCTTAATTCCGGAGAGACAAAATGTTTCTCCTCTTTTTTTGCTTAAAATATTAGCCATTAAAATAAGCCAAGTGGCTATAGAAAAAGAAAATGTAATTTAGTTTAATATAATTATTAAATCTTTTTCATACTTCCAGCTATTCTTAAAACGGAGAAGCAAATTGCTTCTCCTTATTTTTATTTATTATTTCTAAATACCTCTGTTGCAATGACATCAAAGGCGAAATATTTACGTCTTAAAAATATATAACCTTTTCTTCTACACAAATTAATAAGTTCTAGTGTGTTTAAAAAGACCGTTTTTGAATACAACAAATATTTGAAAGAAGATTTTTTTGAAGTAAAGCTTGTTAAAATACTTGTTAATAAATCAAACACAGAATTTGAAAAAGTTTTATCACAGCTAAAATCAAGATTTAAAAATTGACCTTTTGGTTTTAGAACACGTCGAATTTCGTCAATTACTCTTTCATAATTTTCAATGTTTCGCAAGCCAAAACCAATAGTTACAATATCGAAAGAATTATCCTCAAAAGGTAATTCTCTTCCGTCTGCAATTAAAAATCTCATATTTTCTTTTTTTTGTTTTTTTCTTGCTATTTCAAGCATATTTTCTGAAAAATCGACACCTGTCAAATCAAGATTAGGATTAATTTTGTCTAAAAAATATATTAAATCACCCGTCCCAGTACAAATATCAAGGACTTTATCACCGTTTTTAATATTTAACATTTTTAAGCTTTGTTTTTTAACTCTTGTTTGCATACCAAGAGATATGACTCTATTAAAAAAATCATATTTTGTAGCCAAATCATTAAACAAAGATTTTATTTTTTCGGGATTTTTCATAAATTTTATAGTAACATAAATTCTATGAACTTACTATCACGTAAATACTTATTTTTGATTATGGGATTACTAATCTTGATTGGCTTAGAATTAAGATTAGTATTTATAGATTTACCATTATGGTACGACGAGGCTCAATCTGTCCTAATCGCAAAAATGTCATTCCCTTTTGAAATTAACAAGTATTTACTCAACATTGATATGCAACACACACCACTATATTTTTATCTATTACATTTTTGGATAAACATATTTGGAGAAAATGACATTGCTCTAAGAGTCTTGTCATTAATTTTTAGTCTTACAACTATACCTTGCATATATAAACTTGCCAAAAATTTTGTAAGTGAAAAATTTGCGTTAATTGCACCACTGCTAGTGGTATTCAATACATTTAACATAATCTATTCGACAGAAGTTAGAATGTATTCAATCATAATCTTTTTAACAGTTTTATCAATGAATTATTTGTTAGAATATTTGAATACAGATAGTACAAAATCATTAATAAAATTAACCGTAACAAATTTATTAATGCCATATACATTAGTCGGTTCATTTATCTTTATTCTTGCGCAAATAATTTCCACATTGGCTGTTTATGCTAAATCAAGAAACCTAAAAAAATATCTAATTTCTAACCTATTTTTATTTATTTTACTAATTCCATATTTCATAACAATTATCGGATTTTATTTAAAAAGAAGTGAATTTCTTTTATCTCACGTAACAGATTTCAGCATATCAAACATTTTTGGGATTTTCCAAAACTTTCTAGCGCCCGACTGTGGCACAATTTATTGGGCAACACTTAACCCATTCTACATAAATTTGCACACAGTAATTTATATCTTTTTACCGTTATTTTTTGCAGTGTATTTAATTTATCTAGCAATAAAAAATTCAGACGATAAAACATTGTTTTTATCTTTAATAACATTAATTACATTTGTAGCCTTTACGATTTTTGCGATAAATAAAACTATTGTTCTTGCTCCTCGATATTTGGTATTCATTTCACCATTATTATTGATTTTATTAGTATCAGGGTTATCAAAAATAAAAAAATCATTTGCGGTAGCATTTATTGCATACTATATTTTATTTTCAACAATTTTTGTATACACAAATACAAACGTAAAAACACTTAAAACAAACTCCTTAATAGCATCAATAGAATTTATCAAATCTCAAAAATTAACTAATAAAGATATTGTTGTAATGCCGTTTGCATCATCTGTAATCGGACATTATTTAGATAAAAATTCTCCACAAGTTCCTAGAATAGAAGCTTTACAAGATTTGAGAATTTATAACAATAAAAATATTTATTCAGAAGAAACAATTACAGAATTTAGAACAAAAAAGGTTAATGACGTATTTAGAAAAATAATTTTGTCTGACAATTATATTTCAGATAATTTCCACAACTACATTTTAAAAACATTTGTTAACCCAGTAGAAAAAGAACATTACATTGTTCTTGCAGTATTTAGTGGAGATACAGAAGCCTTAATTCCAGAAGAAGAATTGAAAGATTTATTTTCTGATAAAAATTACACAGAAAAAAATATCTTAAACGGAATGTTGTCTAAAATGTATTTAGATATTCACAAGATAATTCAAGAAAAAGCTAAACTAATTGACACTCAAATAATTGGCACAAATGTTTATTTTATTTATAAAAAGAACTAGCCTAAATTCTTGTAATAATCAAGAACTTCAAGTTTTTGGTTAATTCTTTGAATTCTTGCGACATCGTCTTTTGTCATGTATTCTTTATTTTTTATCCATTCAATTTCAAATTTTAAAGCTAAAATAAGATTTTCTTCAAATGCGTCATTATCTTTAGCTAAAGAAGCATCAAAAATAACCTTTTTAGTTTCAAATGCAGAAAGAAACATTAATTTTTTGAAAAATGGTAGAGACATCAAATCAACATTTCCGCCAACAATAAGTTTTTTACCGTTTGTATGACAAAAGCCTTGTAACATAGAAGCATAATCTTCAATTTTTTGACAATTAACGGTTGATTTCTCCATACCTAAAGATGCTGTTAAATCACTTCTCCCCAAAATAACACCTTCAATATTATTTGCACCTGCTTCAAAAATTTCGTACAAATATGTAAAAGCATTTTGAGTTTCAATATTCAAATACAAATTTGGTAAAACATTTCCATAAATAGTTTTCACAGCTTCAATAAATTTTTTAACCGTATAAGCTGATTCAACCATAGGTGCAACAAGAGATTTAGCATTTACATCTCTTGCGTTTTTAATATCTAAAATACTAGTAGCGCCACCTAATTTTATTGTTAAATCAATATCTAAATCTTTTAAAGTATTTGCAAGTTGTTGAAGTTCAGCCTTTGTAATAACCTCACTTTCAAACTCAACTTTAATACCTTTTAAATAATTTTTATTTTTTAACTCTTCTAAAATCTTTTTCATACTTATACGATATCATAAAAAATGGGGATTTTAAAAATCCCCACAAAAACTATTCAATTTCAGTTTTTAACATATTAAGCTTTTGTCTTATTTCAGCAACTTGAGAATTATAGAAATCAAGCCAAGTTTCTTGTGTCTCTTCGTCTTTGATTGAGGGTTCACAAATTGCTCGAACTCTTTTTTTATCAAGTTCTTCAAGTTCATTTTCATAATTTTTGATTTGTTGAACAATATTTTTTTGTTTTTGTTCTCTTTGAAAATTAGGATTAATAACAATTTTATCCTGATTTTTATCATAAATTAAATATCCTTCAGCACAAGAAATGTAATAAGTGTAATCAATATCAAATTCACGTGCACCGCATATATTGCTAGGATTAACAATTTTATCATCAATAATATCGCAATACATATTATTCTCCTTTCATTGCATAAAATGTATATCCGTCCTCACTTGGAGTAAAAACTTGTCCTAAAAGCAACGGTTTTACAAGACTTGTTCCGTTAGAAAGCCAACCATTCATTGGCGCTTCATAAGGAGTATCTTTTGTTAAGCTTGTACTCCTACTAGTATCAGGTAATATCACATAGTTATCCCAACCATTATCATTATAGTTACCAATTTGATTTACTTCCGTTATAGCACCATTTTTAACAGTTATATTTTGAGGAAGAGGAACATAATCAAAAGTTTCCCAAGATGTACCATTATATTTTTTAGAAATATACGGTTTAACTGAAGTATCAAGCCAAACTGCATTTAGTAAATTAGTTCCAACCACTTGCGTTGCGGTAAGAGTTAGCAAACCTATATAATTGCGCCCCGCATAAGCACTAGAACTATGTGAAGTAATCCAAAATCTATAATATTTATAAGAATTAGTATTATCAGATAAGTCAATATTCCAAGTTGCTGATAAAGCTACAACAGAATTAGTAAATGTTTTTAAATTTACCCAAGTTGAATTGTCATTTGAGGCTTGAATAATTCCACCAGTAATACCATAACCACTACCTAATGACATATTTGACCACGAGTGATTTGTAACTTGTATACTAGTTATTTTTAATGGTATTGGATTATATATTGTAATACCACCTGGAGTTTTACTTCCAGCCCAAGACCATAAAGGTTGAGACGATTTACCTGTAGTTGGGTTAAATAAAAGCCAAGTATCACCACTAATATCTAAATCTGCATGTCCATCATCTGCTACAGCAAAACTATTACCACCTAAAGAACCATTACTTGTTAATACAGGTTGAGTCCAAGAACTTTCTACAATTCCTACAGGTTCAACTTTTTGTTTATAAACAGTATTTGCCATAGGTAAACAAACACCTTCTTTACCTATAAATAAATTATAAGTACCATCGGGCAAATTTCTTACAGATAAATCTGGAATAGACACCCTTTCAAAATCAGTACTATCAGCGAGAACACCTTTTAAAGTTTTGTAATTTACATCATCTACTCTAAAAACTATTTTGGTATTATCTTCAATATCTAATAAATCTGGTTGTACGTTTGAATTTGTATTACCTGATTCAAATAGAAAAGATTTTTTCAATTCCTTATTCTGAATTTTTTGTGTTATTTCTGTTTTTAATTCTTCTTTTGAAATATCAAATTGAGATTTTGTTATCGGTTGATTATCAGAAATCGCATCTTTAATCGTTATATATCCATTTTCCGAAACATCTAATTTTTTATTTAATTCTTCTTTTATTGCCGAAAAATTTGTGTTTACTTCTTCAGCTTTTGCTTTAGTGCCGGCAACAAATTCATAAGGCACTTTAAAATTCGCCATTTTAATCCTTTCTAGGCGAAAATTTAATCATTATTATAATTAAGAGCTTCCTTCTATTTTAAAAAATTATTTTTAAGATTTCAAGTCCGTATTTTTACGGACTTGACAAAAAATTTGTAAAACTTTTTATTTCTCATATAATTTTCATGAGGACAATATGATAGAAGAACTTTTAAAATCAAATAAATATTTCAAACTCGTTTGTGGAGCAGGAAACGAAGATGTTAATTCTATTGCAAAACTAATGAAAATTTATTATGAAGCAGGTTGCAAAGTCTTTGATTTATGTATGAGTGATGAAGTTGCAAAGATTGCAAAAGAAACTTGCCCTAATGCGATTTTATGTTTTTCTTATGGAATAAAAGATGACCCACATACAGTTAAAGCAACTATTAATCAGTCAAAATGCGTTGGTTGCTTAGCTTGCGAAGATATTTGTATTCAAAACGCTATTCATAATTCTGTAATTGATGAAAACAAATGCGTTGGTTGCAAACAATGTATTCCTTCTTGTCCTAACAGTGCAATTGAAACTTATTCAAAAACTAGAGATTTAGAAGAAGTTTTACCCGAAGTTTTAAAATATAATCCACAATGTATCGAACTTCACGCTTGTTCTGACAACGAAGATGACGTTGAACACAACTGGAGATATATTGAAAGCAAATACTCTGGAGTGATGAGCCTTTGCATTGACCGTTCAATATTAGGCGACAAGAAAGTTGTTTCACGCATAGAAAGACTTATTAAAAACAGAAAGCCGTATTCAACAATAATTCAAGCTGACGGAAACCCAATGAGTGGCGGAATTGATAATTACAAAACAACTCTTCAAGCTGTTGCAATGGCAGAGGTTATTCAAAAAAATAATTTACCTGTTTATATTGTGCTTTCAGGGGGAACAAATTCTAAAACAAAAGAATTGGCAAATCTTTGCAATGTTGATATAAACGGTGTTGCAATTGGTTCTTATGCTCGTAAAATTGTAAAAAAATACGTAGAACAAACAAACCTTTTAGAAGACGAAAAATCTTTTAACGAGGCTGTTGAAATTGCAAGAAATTTAATCAATTCAACTTACTAATTATTTGTTTTTCATTTTGCGTTCACGAAGAGAAATACGGATTGGAGTACCGAAGAATCCAAAAGATTCTCTCAATTTGTTTTCCAAATATCTCTTGTAATGGTCTTTCAACAAGTCCGCATTGTTTGCAAAAATAACAAATGTAGGTGGTTTAACCCCAACTTGTGTTGTATAAAGAATTTTAAGACGTTTATTCTTAACACTTTGTGGTGGGTTCATAACGTATGCTTCGTTAATGATTTTGTTTAATAAACCAGTTGAAATACGTTTTGTGCATTGTTCATAAACTTCTTGAGTTTTTGTATAAATACTTGTTAATCTTTGTTTTGTCTTTGCACTGATATAAATTTTTGGTGCATATTCTAAGAATGGAATGTCTTTTGAGATTTTCTTATCAAATTCACCAATCGTATTTGATTTTTTATCCTCAATCAAATCCCATTTGTTTACGGCAATGATAATACCTTTACCAGCCTCTGTAATTGTTGAAGCGATTTTTTTATCTTGATCAGAAATACCAAGAGTCGCATCAATTACAAGGATAGCTACATCACAATCTCTGATAGAACGAATTGCTCTATCAACAGCAAATTTTTCTACACCCCAGTCAACTTTAGCTTTTTTACGAATACCTGCAGTATCAACGATGATAAACTCTTTACCGTCGTAATGAACTAAACTATCGATACTATCACGAGTTGTACCAGATACGCCTGAAACAATTACACGTTCTTTATTCAAAAGTGCGTTTGTAATTGAAGATTTACCAACGTTAGGACGACCTACGATAGCGATTTTAATTCTGCCATCATCTTCTTCTTTTTCATCGTTAATTTCAAAATCTTCTGTAATTAATTCTAAGATATCACCAACTCCACCAGAACCATGAAGTGCAGAAATTGCGTGAGGTTCACCAATAGCCAATGAATAGAAATCAGCGCACATATTGTTTTCAAGGTATGAGTCAATTTTGTTTACTACCAAGAAAACAGGTTTGTCAGTCATACGCAAAATATTTGCGATAGCTTCATCAACTGGGTGAACACCGTCTTTGCCGTCAACAACAAAGATAATTTTATCTGCTTCTTCGCAAGCAATTTTTGCTTGGTCGAAAATAGAGTTCATAATTTCGTCGTCATCGTCAGGAATAATCCCACCTGTGTCGATTACTGTGAACCATTTATTTTGCCATTCAACATCAGTGTAAATTCTATCACGAGTTACACCTGGTTGGTCATCAACAATTGAATGACGTTTACCCAAAAGACGATTAACAAATGTAGATTTACCTACATTTGGTCTTCCAACTATTGCTACTATCGGTTTTCTTTTCATAGTTTTTATTGTAGCATAGACATGAAAATTGAGGTAAAAATTTATGCAATATAAAAATTTAGAAGAATTGATTGAAGTTGTAAGAATTCTACGTTCAGAAAACGGCTGTCCTTGGGATAGAGAACAAACTCATACTTCTCTTAGACCTAATATGATTGAAGAAGCTTATGAAGCAGTGGACGCAATTGACGAAAAAGATCCAGCACATTTGAGAGAAGAACTGGGTGATGTCCTTTTGCAAGTGCTTTTACATTCTCAAATTGCATCAGAACACAATGAATTTACACTAGAAGATGTCGCAAAAGAATTGAAGGATAAACTTATCCACAGACACCCTCACGTTTTTGGAAATGCAAAAGTTAATTCTGCAGATGACGTCGTAGTAAATTGGGATAAGCTTAAACAAGAAGAAAAAACTGAGCGTAAATCTCAAATGGACGGTATTTCAACATCTCAATCAGCTCTTATGACAGCTCAAAAGATTTCTAAAAGAGCCGTAAAAGTAGGTTTTGAATGGGATAAAAGAGAAACACTTAAAGAATGTATAGAATCTGAATTTAAAGAATTTGACGAAGCTTGCGAAGAAAACGACATAGCACATATGGAAGAAGAAATGGGCGACATCTTTTTTGCAGTGGTAAATTTGGCTCGTTGGCACAAGCTTGATGCAGAGCAATGTTTAATCACAGCTAACAGAAAATTTATGAAACGTTTTAGAAAAATGGAAGAATTAGCTACAAAACCTTTGACAGAATACTCTTTTGAAGAATTTGACAAACTTTGGAAATCCGCAAAAAATAGCTCTCAAGAATTATAGAAAATTTTCAAAAATAATGTATAGTAGTAAAGGACACTTAAAAATATGTGTCGAAGACTATTAACAAATCTAAGACAATATAGCTAATGACGGGATAAAAACCGGACTTGAGGTAAGAAGAAAAGGCGAAATTTTTACTACGTAAAAATTTCGCCTTTTAGTATATTAAAATTTTATTTCTAATATCCAACACTTAAACCAGCGCAAAGATTTATTGATTGACCAGTAATTCCTCTTGCATCATCAGAAATCAAATATTTAATCAATCTTGAGATTTCTTCTGGTGTAACAAAACGTTTTTGAGGAATAATCTCCATAATTTCTTCTTTTGAAAACTCAGAATCCTCAATTGAGTCGTTACCTAGTTCTGTATCAACCCAACCTGCGTTAATCGTATTAACAGTAATATTATCTTGAGCAACCTCTAGTGCTAAAGCTTTTGAAAACCCAATCAAAGAAGCCTTTGATGCAGAATAAACAGAAGCATTTGCCTCTCCCATAACTCCAGAAATCGAACCAATATTAACAATTCTACCCCATTTTTGCTCTTTCATATTTTTTAAAACATATTTTGAAAGAATAATTGGAGCCTCAACATTAGTTCTGATAATATTTCTCACAACATTTTCGTCTTCATCAACAAGAGCAGAATAATTATAAATACCTGCATTATTGACTAAAACATTAATACCGTTGTTATAAATAAATTCTTTTGCACCTTCAACATCATTTAAAATATCACATTGAAGGACATCTTTTGCACCTAAAGTTTTTAACTCTTCTAACTTTTCTGAGTTTCTCGCAAGTCCAAAAACTTCACCAACTGATTGCATTTCTTCAAAGATTTTACGTCCAATTCCACGAGTTGCACCTGTTACAAGAATTTTTTTAGTCATTGTTCAACTCTTTCATATTTTCAATTAAAACGTGGGATACAACACTATCTACAAGATATGATTGTTCATCATCAGTCAAGGTCTTGATAAATTGAAGAATAGTAAAAAGTTCAATATTTTCATCATACCAGCGGTTATAAGAATAATCGCAAGGTTGAGCTAACTTACTAATTTCTTTATCCAAATTAAAATTAAATTCGTACATCAAAATCTGCAACAAATGTTGTGCAAAAGCATCTTGAACTTCTGCATCTTGCTCTTCTAAATAAGCAACCAACTCACTTAGTTTAGGATTTTTATCATACCAACGTTTGTATAACATAGGAACGTATCTAACCTACGATTCCGAAACCTAATAAAAATGTACAAACTAAAAATATAGCACTAACGTATGCAGTCAATTTATTCAAACCTTTTTCAGCTGATTTTTGAGATGAGAACATTTGAGATGCACCACCAATTGCAGCAATACCATCACCTTTAGGTGAGTGTAATAAAATTAATACGATTAATAATACAGCTGAAACAATTTGTAATATCCAAATAAAAGCTAACATACTTTCTCCTTGTTACTAATAATAAAATGACCTCTTATAGAATCAAGGTTGATTTTATCAAATGTATAAAGTCTTGCAGGACGTTTAGAAGTAGATTTTGAGAACTCGTTAAGTTCGATTAACCCCTCAGTGCAAAGAACTTTTTTTCTAAAATTACGTTTATCTAATTGTTTGCCCATAATTAATTCATAAGCTTTTTGCATTTCAGTCAAAGTAAATTTTTCATTCAATAATTGATATGCAACTGGACAAACTTCTAATCTTTCTCTTGTAGCTTTACGAGAATAAGTAATAATTTGATTATGGTCGAAAGCTAGAGGTGGCAAGTCATTTACATTGTGCCAAGCAACATCTGGGTCAGAGAAGATTTGAACATCTTTCGCTCTAACAAGTGCAAAGTAAGCACAAGTAATAACTCTTGAAGTAGGGTGTCGAAGAGGGTCGCCAAATGTGTATAACTGTTCTAAAAATACATTTTCAACACCAGTTCTTTCTTTTAAGACTCTCTCTGCGGCTTGGTCTAAATTTTCGCTCATTCTTACATAACCACCAGGAATAGCCCATTTATCTTTAAAAGGTTCTGTATGACGCTTAATAAGTAATACTTTTAATTCGTCATCAAACATTGATAAGATAACTGTATCGACTGTTATTTCGTGTGTTCTTGTCTCGTTAAACATATTTCCTACTACTAAAACTCTCTTCTTCTATATCATACCAGTAAAATTAAATTTGTAAAACCCCGTTAGCATTTTCATTCATATGAGTATGATTTACTTTTTGTATCTTAACTACTGGAACTACAGAAGCAATAGGTTTGTTTGTTGAAGGAACTGTTGTAACATAAGGTTTTGATTTTGCTACAGGAGTTACATCAAATGAGAATTTTGGAGGTGTTTTTTTAGGAACACTTCTGATTGCCTTATCTGGATTAGTTTTTTGGTAAGAATACTCTTTCATAATTGAGCTTACAAATTTTCTTGTTTCACCAATTGGTGGAACTGTTTTGTTGTATCTTTTTACAGCAACAGGACCTGCATTATATGCTGCTAATGCTAATTCTGTTGAACCGTACATTTTGTACATCATCTTGTAATACATCAAACCACCTTTGATGTTATCGCTTAAATAGTAAGGATTAACACCAAGACGTTTTGCAGTAGAAGGCATTAATTGGAATACACCAACAGCACCTCTGTGGCTAGTAGTATCATGTCTAAAACCTGATTCTGTTTTAGCAATACTCAATGCTAAAGCTGGATCGATACCCAATTCGATAGCTGATTTTACGATTTTTGCTTTTATATCGTCTACGTTATTTGCGTTAGCTTTTAAATTGGGGCATACTAACATCACTAATGTGATAATAGTTAACATAAATTTTTTTATCATTTGTTGGATTTCCCTTAAATTTCTAAATTGTAAATCTTAAAAAAGACTAAGTGTATTATTAGTGTACAATAAACAATTTAAAAAATCAAGTTAAGAGGGTTAATTTTGCTTAATATTGCACAGGTTGAAATCTTCATGGTATAATAATAGCAAGGAGTTCAGAGAATGTTACAAAACACTAAAAAAGCATTCACATTAGCAGAAGCGGTTATCACTTTAATACTGCTTTCAATCATTGCTGCACATGTAATTCCTGCTGTTAGCACAAACAGACCTAGCTCTGAAAAAGTACTTTTCAAAAAGGCTTATTCAACTATAGAAAACACTGTTAGCAACCTTATTAACGATGATAATTTATATCCAGTTAGCTATCAAAATTTAACTTGTAACAACTTAACTCAAGAATGCCAAAGAGGTTTCTTAGAAACAGGACTTGGCGATACATCTAATCCAAACATGAAGGCAACATATTATGCATACCACGATTTGGTAGACAATTCTAAATGCACAACTGGCGCAAAATTAGTAAGAACATTTTGTGCATCTTTAAATACAACAAGAGCAACTTGTTCAGATTATTCTTGTAACTTTACAACAACAGATGGCATGCAATGGATTGTAACGCAAAGTCAAAACGCAGCATCTTACACACCTACTTGTTGTCATTCTCTATCAGGTATAAGTCCAATGTTAACAATAATGGTAGATGTAAATGGTTCTGCAGAACCTAACACAAACACAGGGGTTAACATTCCAGACCAATACCATATAAATGTCTATTACAACGGAAAAGTTGAAGTTAACAAAACACTTTCTCCAAAAGGGTTAACTTTCTTGAAAAATCCTACAAACAACAAACGTCGTCCAGATATTGAAGACGACAGATTTGGAAGGGATTAGTCAATGAATAAATTCACTAAACATATAGGATTTACCTTAGCAGAAGTTATGTTAACCGTTGTTATTTTAAGCGCAATTGCAATCATCGTTTTGCCAGTCATAACAGCTAGTAGACCTAGTACCGAAAAAGTTTTACTAAAAAAAGCATACAACACAACAGAGCAAGTTATTGCAGAACTTTCCGGTAACGAAAGATTTTATCCATCTGACATAACTTTAAAAGACGTAAATGCAACACAATTTGCACACAACACCTCACCAAGCGGATTTTTAAATTATCAATATCCAGCTAACAACCAAATGCTTGAATACACAATTCAAGAATCATTTTCTGGTATAAATAATTCAAAAGTGTGCAACTGCTACAGTACAGCGCATAACAAATTGTCAATGCTATTCTGCTGTTCTTTAAATACAGTAAAAAATGGCAACACGCAAATGTGCACAACATCTAGTAACAAAACAACTTGCGATTTTGAAACAACAGATGGCATAAGATGGCATACCGTCGATGCTAGTCAAACCTCTACAGATTTGACTAAATCAATTTTTAATATTACAGTTGACGTTGATAACAAATGGGGCGGAAGAAATAAACAAATCACGGCTTCCGGATACAAAAAAACAAGATTTGTTTTTGAAATATACTATGACGGAAAAATTAAAGTTGATTCAGATGCTGAAAGAATATTGGCAGATGCTTTAAGTAACAAAAGAAATAATTAACAAGGAGACAAATTGAAAAGAAGAATATTTAAAGCATTTACTTTAGCAGAAGCAGTCATAACCTTAACACTTCTAAGTGTTATCGCTGCAATACTTATTCCTGCGGCAACAAACATAACACCAAGTTCTGTAAAGACACCGTTTAGAAACGCATATAATATAACTTCGACAACTATAGACAACTTAATTAACAACGACACAATTTATCCAGCATCAGAATTAATAAGTTCTGATGTACCAATTCCAAAAGGTTTTTTATACACAACAACTGGTACAAAACATACTTACAGCGGAAATACTATAACAACATATTCAGAGACAGATTCTCTAGCATGGGAATACGAAGCTCTTACAAAAAACTGCAAATGCACAACTGGACCAAAGCTTGTAAGAAGTTTTTGCTGTTCTATGAACGTAACTTCTGCAACATGTGATGCAAGTAAATGTACATACACAACAAACAATGGTATGACATGGATTGCAACACTAAACAACAATTGCACAACAACAAATAGAACTGTACCAATTATGACAGTAGAAGTTGATATAAATGGTTCAGGACACCCTAACAGCTCATCTGGAGATAGACCTGATAAGTATAAATTTAATGTCTATTACAACGGAAAAGTTGATTTAGACTCAACATACGGCAGTTACGCGCTTGCGAGAGACTATCTTGAAAAAGCCACAAATAATAAAAAGAAAAATTATTAATAAAATAAATTGTTTATGTTAGAATAATTATATTAATTAAAATGTATTAGTGTTTAAAAATAAAAGAAGGGAAAATTTATGGAAACTAAAAACTTAGCAAAAATCGGTGTATTTGGTGGTTCTGGTTTATACAAATTCTTAGACGATGTTGAAGAAGTAAGAGTTGAAACACCTTATGGTATGCCAAGCGACAGCTTAATGATTGGTACAATCGGTAATACAAAGGTTGCATTTATGCCACGTCATGGTAGAAACCATACTATTCTTCCTCACTTAATTAACTATAGAGCAAACGTATGGGCTATGAAATACGCTGGTTGTGAAAGAGTTATCTCACCATGTGCTTGTGGTAGCTTACAAAAACACATCAACCCTGGTGATTTCGTAATCTGCGACCAATTCGTAGATTGGACTGATGGTAGAAAATCAACATTCTTTGAAGGACCAGTTGTTCACCACCCATCTCCAACTGATTTATACTGCCCAGAATTAAGAGAATTAGCTATTAAAGTTGCTAAAGATATGGGTATTACAGTTCACGAAACAGGCACAATGACAGTTATCAATGGACCAAGATTCTCAACAAAAGCTGAATCAAAATTCTTCACAGCTCAAGGTTGGGACGTAATCGGTATGACAGCATTCCCAGAAAACTACTTAGTAAGAGAAATGGATATGTGCCCATTGAACATCTCATTAATCACTGACCACGATTGCGGTTTAGTTGGTGATGTTCCTCCTGTTTCTCACCACGAAGTTTGCAGAGTATTTGAACAAAACTTAGATAGAGTTAAAAAATTGTTATTCACAGTAATCGAAAACATTCCTGCTGAAAGACACTGCGCTTGCAAAACTACAAGCACTGACTCTCAAATGTAATTTATGATATAAAAAAAGAGGTTGAAGTATGACTTTGACCTCTTTTTTTTAAGCTTAATAAGGATATATTATGTTAAAAAATGCAATTTATAACTTGTTTTACTTTTATGAAATTCTAATTATCGTTAGAATTTTTATGACATGGATTCCAAGCATAAATTGGGAAGCTCAACCAACAAAAACTGTTAAAATAATGACTGACGTTTGGTTGGACTTGTTCAGAAGATTTATTCCACCAATCGGAGGCTTAGATTTTTCTCCAATCGTTGCTATTATCGTATTACAAGTTCTTCAAACACTAATCGTTAGTGTGTTGTAAAAAGGTACAAAAAAAAGAGTGGCGAAGCCAACGGCTTCGCCACTCTTTTTTTAATTAATTTAATTTATAATAACTTTTATACTGCTGAATACTAGGATCAGAATTTGCTTCTGGGTGCATTTGCAAAAATGCTTGCAATTTATCTCTGCCTTCAGGCTTTTTCAAATACGTGCAAAGATACAAATAATTTATAAAATAATCTTTTTTATTTGGATATTTACTAACCAAATTTGAATATAAATTATAAGCTTCCTCATAATGTTGACCAGATAATTTTGATAACGCAATCATAGCTTCATAGTTTTCAATTTCAACAGTGTCATAAGTTCTTTCTTTTGCATATTCATAGAACTGAGCTGCTGTGTCATATTTTTTAGACGAATAATAACAACTTGCCATAGATGCGTAAATGTTTGAATCAGATGGGTCAATATTAAGAGCTTTCTTATATGCTTCTAGGGCTTCTGGTAGCATTTTTAAATCATAATAAACATTACCCAAATTTATCCAACCAGTGGTTTTATCTGGAACTTGTTGAGTATATTTAATAGCCTCTTGCAACTTTTCAGAACCAGCTGTTGCTGTATTTTGAGAAATCAATTGTTCATTATTTGAATACATAATTTTTATAGTCGCAATATCTCTAACAGAAAACTTTGCCATATTTATAGAATCTGTTTGAGGATACATAACATCACCCTTATCATCACTATGACCGTTAATCCCGATTGCATGTCCAATTTCGTGAAGAGCAGTATTGTAAATAGAGGTTGAAGATAATTTCACACCATTTTTTTGAGTCAAAAGTTTTATTGTAGAAGATTGAATATCTTTACCAGACGAAAAATTGTTTGTTACACCTGCTACAAACTGGTCAGAATTTGAAAGTTCTAATCTATCGTGGAAGGATACTTTAATCTGTGCATCATTTGCATTATCAGTAAAGGTAAATTGTAATATTCCAGCAAAAGTATTATTATACGATTCAAAAGCTTGTTTAACAGTATCTTTAAAAGAATTATTTTGGACATTTACACTTACAGGCATTGTTTTCCAAATTGAATAACCACCTGAAGCATCAACAGCATTTGAAAGATAATTATTTGCCATTTCTTCTGGGGAAATAGCAATAGGTGCAGGCATAGGAACACCAACAGCTTCTTCTTGTTGATTATTTTTTAAAGAAACGTTATTTAAGACTTTTGAATTAAAAACGAACACAGCAACAATTAACGCAAATGCGAAAATTATAGCTTTTATGTATCGTGAGTCAATATTATTATTCATAATAAGAACTAAATTTCAACGTATTCTCTTAAACGTTTGCTTCTATTTGGGTGTCTTAATTTTCTTAAAGCTTTTGCTTCAATTTGACGGATACGTTCACGAGTAACACCGAACAATTGACCAACTTCTTCCAAAGTTCTTTGACGACCATCGTCCATACCGAAACGTAATCTTAATACATCACGTTCTCTTGGAGAAAGTGTACATAAAACTTCTGCTAAATCTTCTCTTAAAAGTTCAGAAGCAACTGTTTTAATTGGCGCATCAGCTTCTTTATCTTCGATAAAATCACCTAATCTTGAATCTTCTTCTTGACCGATTGGAGTTTCAAGAGATAAAGGTTCTTGAGCGATTTTAATGATTTCTCTTAATTTAGGAATAGAAACACCCATTTCAACCGCAAGTTCTTCTTCAGTTGGTTTTCTTGATAATTCTTGAGCAAGTTTTCTAGTAACTTTTTTCAACTTGTTAATAGTTTCAACCATGTGAACAGGAATACGGATTGTTCTAGCTTGGTCTGCAATAGCACGAGTAATAGCTTGTCTAATCCACCAAGTTGCATAAGTTGAGAATTTGAAACCTCTTTCGTGGTCGAATTTTTCTGCAGCACGGATTAAACCTAAGTTACCTTCTTGGATAAGGTCTAAGAATAACATACCTCTGCCAACGTATTTTTTAGCAATACTTACAACCAAACGTAAGTTAGCTTGAACTAATTTTCTCTTAGCGATAGCACCTGGAGTACCACCTTTAATGATTGTTCTTGCTAATTCTATTTCTTCATTTGCAGATAATAATTTAATACGACCAATTTCACGCAAATAAAGTCTTACAGGGTCATCAACTGTAACACCTTTTGGCAATTCTAAATCATCTTGAGAAGAATCTTCTGGTGTATCAAGCATATAAATTTCATCATAATGGCTTTTTGGTTCCATTTTTGTTGAAACAATATCCTCGATATTATCAGTACTAATATCAACATTCATGTAAGAATCAGCACTAGCATCTTCTGCTTTATCATCGTCTAAATCTAACATATCTAAATTTTCATCATCTTCCATTACATTTGTTATAGATGAATTAGATTGTCTTTTTCTAGTCATTATTATCTCCAGTTCTTAATTGTTTTCTAATTTGGTCTCTAAGGTGAATCTGAACTTTCATCGACTCAATTTCATCGTCGTTCACATCATCATAAAGCTCTTTTAACTCTTTTTGTTCTTTTTCTCTTTTTACAGATTCAAGTTTATTGATGTTTTCTTTCACTACAGCTTGGAAATCTTCAATTGATAAGTCGTTAAATGAATCCGAAATTACGATTAATTCTGATATTATAGATTGTATATCTTCTTGAGAATTAAAGGTTTCAAATAAACTTTCAGTTAATTCTCTTACATTATTTACGGTATCAATTAATTTGTCAATTGTATTTTTTACAATTATTAACTTTTCATCTGTAAATTGTACCTCACTTATCATTTCAGAGATTTGGCTGAAATTCAAAGGGCTACTATTTATTAAATACAACGAGAGTATGTTTTTTTGCGTCTTTACCTCGATATTTGATGATTTTGTTACAATTCTCTTAACATTAATTTCAGCCCCGAAATTTTGATTAAGTGTTCTTTGTACCTCTTTTGATAAAGCAAGCTCATCAACGTGCAAAGACGAAGATACTAATTTTATATATTCAGTTCTAATAATATCATTCTGAATATCTTGCAAAATCGGTATTATAGATTTAATTAGAGCAGATTTTTCTTGAGGTGAATTTGCCTCATTTTTATGTTTTAGAATTTGATTTAACTGAAAATCTATCAATAATGGAGCATTATCAATATATTTTCTAAAACTTTCTGCACCTTCTTCACGAATAAATTCATCTGGGTCTTTTCCACGAGGAGGAGAAATGACACGAATTTCACAAGAATATTTGTCATCATCAACGGCAAGATGAGACTCATCAAACTGTTTTACTTTACCAAGACCGACAAATGCGTTTTTGATTAATTCTGCACCTCTGTTTGTTGCATTTATACCTGCTGTGTCTGTATCGAAAGACAAATAAACTCTTCTTGATTTTGTGTATCTTGAAAGAAGTTTGACGTGATCAGCTGTTAATGAAGTACCACAAGATGCAACACAATTTTCTATACCGTGAGCTTGCGCTGAAATAACGTCAAAATAACCTTCCATAATAATTACAGCATCATTTTCTTTGATAGATTCTTTTGCAGTATAAAGTCCGTATAAAATACGACTCTTATTATAAATAATCGTATCAGGCGAGTTTAAGTATTTTGGATTTTGACCAGCCTCAACAGCTCTTGCACCAAAGGCAACATAATTTCCTTTTTCATCTTGGATAGGAATTATAACTCTGTTTCTAAATCTATCTATATATCCGTGATTACCTTTAATCACAAGACCAGAGGCTTCCAAAACTTCATCTGAAAAATCTTTTTTTAGTTTTTTGTATAGATAATTAGGTTCCTTCAAACCCAAACCTAAAGAATATTTTTCAATAACATTTTCGTCAATGTCTCTACCATGCAAATATTCAAGAATAGGCGAATTACTAGACAAATCAAAAAGGGATTGCTTAAAGATAGATACAGCTTGTTTTGAAGCTTCTAGCGCACCATCTTTAACCTCTGCAAACTGACCTGATTTACCTTTGAATTTTGGTAACTCAACACCATATTTATCAGCTAAAAATTTGATTGTTTCGTTAAAATCCCAATTTCTGATTTTCATCAAAAATGTAATAGCATCGCCACCAACGCCACAACCAAAGCAGTGAAAAATACCTTTAGAAGGAGTAACACAAAAAGACGGAGTTTTTTCACCGTGGAACGGACAACAACCCCAGTAACTTTGACCTTTTTGTTTTAAAATTACATCTTCTGATATAATCTCAACAATATCAATTCTATCCCTAATTTGTGATATAGCTTCTTCGTACGTATATTCCATAATATAATTCTATCATGAGCAAAAATAAAAACATTATTTATCGACATTTTGAATGAAAAATGTTTATAAAAATTTGAAAACAAATTTAAAATTTTGCACTAAGAATTCTTCTTCAAGCAAGAACGT
Source organism: Methanobacteriaceae archaeon (assembly GCA_963602355.1). Lineage (GTDB taxonomy): Bacteria > Cyanobacteriota > Vampirovibrionia > Gastranaerophilales > Gastranaerophilaceae > UBA791. The sequence goes on along the minus strand of CAVCIU010000011.1, from coordinate 16,892 downwards.
TTCCAGTCAAGGATAATAGAACTTTCTTTAGTAAATTCATAATTATAAATAAAAGAATTTTCAGCTTTTGGTTTATTTTCGTGTTTAAAAGGAGAATTATCTGAACACATAGTAAATACTATCGCTTCTCCAGTTTTTGAAAAAGACGTTTTATAATTTAATTCTTTGTCATTTTGAAAATTAAATTTGTCCATACTTTTTATATAATCCTCGCCACGAAAAAGTCAACATGGCTCTCTCCAAATTTGCAAACGCACAATTCAGAGACATCAAATATGTGTTAGTCTTAACTCTCTACGATACTTCTAGTATGCAGAATCCTTTCATTTGGGGTATTTTCTAATCCTTTAGACCTTATTTTCAAGTTCTAATTCTTCAGTGTTAGTCTATATATACTATAAATACCACTATTTTTTCAGTTTATAACATTTGTGTTACTTTTGTAACAAAATATTCATGTTATAATTTTTTTATGGAAAATAATTACATTGTAGATACACATTCGCATATTGATATGATAGAAGATATTTCACTAGAGGAAATATTGAAAAACGCAAGGGAGAATGACGTCAAAAAAATAATTATCCCTGCTGCAGATGTAAAAAGTTTTGATAAAATCATAGAACTTTCTAATACACACGAACAAGTTTACGGAATGTTAGGAGTTTTCCCAGAAGAAGCAAAAACTTGGACTGATGATATTTTAGATGAAATCAGAGAAAAAGTTTCTCAAAACAAAAAAATTATCGGCATAGGCGAAATCGGGCTTGATTACTACTGGGATAAAACTTTTATTGATTTACAAAAAGATATTTTTATAAAACAAATTAAACTTGCAAATGAACTAAATCTACCAATAAATGTTCACGATAGAGAAGCACATAAAGATACTTTTGATATCATAAAAGAATACAAAGAAAATAATTCAAAAGTAATTATGCACTGTTTTTCAGGTAGTTTAGAATTTGCAAATGAATGTATAAAGGAAGGCTGGTTTATTTCAATCGGAGGTGTTGTAACCTTTAAAAACGCAAAGAAAATGAAAGAGGTTGCACAAAATATTGATGAAAATTATCTACTACTAGAAACAGATGCACCATATTTAACTCCTCACCCATATCGTGGAACAACAAATCAACCGGCATACACAAGACTTGTAGCAGAAGAAATTGCAAAATTACGTGAAACTTCTGTGGAACATATTATGGAAGTAACTACAAATAATGCACATAAGGTATTTGGATTTTGAAAAAAGAAAGACTTGATACATATTTAGTAAGCTTAGGATACTTTGAAAACAAAAGCAAAGCCTCATCAGCAATCTTAGCGGGCGATGTGTTAATCAATGACGAAAGAATTACAAAAGCTGGATATCAAATTAACACAGAAAAAGAATATGAAATCCGAGTAAAATCAATGCCTTATGTATCAAGAGGTGGCTTTAAATTAGAAAAAGCATTAAAAGCATTTGACGTAAAAACCGAAGGCAAAATTTGTCTTGATGCAGGCGCATCAACAGGCGGCTTTACAGATTGCTTACTTCAAAATGGCGCTAAGTTTGTTTATTCAGTTGACGTTGGACACAACCAAATTGACTGGAAATTTCGTTCACACAAACAAGTAAAGGTCATTGAAGGCTGTAATTTAAAAAATTGTGAATTAAATGAAGTTTATGATGAAAACGACGAAAAAGCAGAGCTTCTTGTTTGCGATGTGTCTTTTATCTCATTAACAAAAGTTTTAGAAAATTTCAAAAAACTAATTCGTGAAAAAGATTTTCAAATGGTGTGTTTAATCAAACCTCAATTTGAAGCAGGAAAAGACCTTGTCGAAAAAGGTGGAGTGGTAAGAAATCCAAAAGTGCACCTTGATATTATAAACAACGTCATTTCTCATGCCAGAAGTTTAGACCTAAAAATTAATGACCTAACATATTCACCAATAAAAGGCCCTCACGGCAACATTGAATATCTAATTTTACTATCTGATAAAGAATTGGACAATGAAATTATCCCAGAACAAATTGTTCAAGATGCGTTTACTTCTCTAAATTAATAACCATATCTTTATCAACAAGGTTTCTACCGATAGCTTTTTCTAACTGAGCTCTTGCTGAATTGTATTGATAAAGAGTGTTATAGTAAGATAATTGAGCATTTTGGTAAGATACTTGCGCATCTTTAAGTTCTGTAGGATTACCAACGCCTACTTTATATCTGCCGTATGATAATTCATAGTTTTCTTTTGCTTTTTTAACGTTCAAGAATGCAACTGGAATTTGGCTTTTCTTTTCATCTAAAGTGTAATACGCTTGTTGAATTTCTAAGAAAATATTGTTTCTTGAAGATTCAGCTCTTGCCATTTCTCTATCATAACTAGCTCTTGCTTCTTTAATTTGATTTTTAATCAACATACCGTTAACAGTAGGGAAGTTCAAATATCCACCCAAGTTATAACCATAGGTAGATGTCGGATTCTTACCACCAACTGCAACTTGACCTTCAACAGAAATGTTTGGATAATAAGCTTTTTTAGCTAATTTCCAATTTTGTTTTGCTGCTTCTACTTGTTTTTCTAAAATCAATAAATCAGGTCTTGATTTTTCAGCAATTGAAACCGCATCATCTAAAGTTACAGTAACAGGATAGTATTGTAATCTTTCTCTTACGTTATATTGAGTTCTGTATGGTAAGCCGATAGAATTATTCAACTTAGCAACTGCAATATCAACCGCATTGTTTGCTTGAATAAGTTCTAATTTAGCATTACTTAAATTAACTTCTGCAATTGTAACGTCAACTTTTGGATTTGTACCAATTTCATAGAATGCTTTTGCTTGATTATAGAACATTTCAAACTTTTTAACAGTATCTTCTGCAACATCACGTCTGTCATAAGCATATAAAAGATTATAGTAATCATTTTTAACATTCATAATTACGTCGTTAATTGTTGAAGTTAAATTGATTTTATAAGCATCTCTTTCTAACTTTTGGATAGTAACTTTGTTTTGTGTTACACCAAAATCATAAAGCATTTCAGACAAAGAGATTTGACCTAAAACATAGTAGTTATAAGGTCTAGCACCGCCACTACCTAATAAGTCTGCTAATTGTAATTGTTTAATTCTTGTATAACCAGTTTGCCAGTTTAATTGAGGGAACCAGTTTGACCAGGCTTGTCTTACTCTTGCATCAGAAGCAATAATATCTTCCATTGCCTCTCTAATTCTAGGATTATTACCAAGAGCAAATCTTATACATTCGTTTAATGTAATATCAATATTTTTTTCAACAGAACCTTCAACAACATAAGTGTCTTCGCCTTGTTGTTTGTTTACAACAGGAGCTACGTGTTCTGAATTTGGATATTCTTCTTTTTTAATTACATTTCCGATGTTTTTAATGTTAGCATTGTCATCTTTTTTATTATCACTTGCAAAACAAGTAGATAACGACAACATAAGAACTAAAGCTAATAATAAAATTTTGTTATTTATTTTCATTTTTAGCCTCTTTTCTTTTTTCAATATAGTTATGAGAAAGTCTCTTCATTCTTTGAACACAAACGAAGAATGCTGGAACAAGCATTGTACCTGCAAATGCTACGGCAATCATACCACCGAATACTGTCATACCAACAGAGTGTCTACTTACAGAACCTGCACCTGATGCAAAGATTAATGGAACAACCCCTAAGATGAACGCAATATTTGTCATCATAACGGCTCTAAATCTTAATTGTGCGGCTTCCATTGCTGCGGCAACCTCATCTCCGCCGTTTCGCTCAAAGGCTTCCTTCGCAAACTCAATAATTAGAATAGCTTGTTTTGTACTTAAACCAATCAATACAACAAGACCGATTTGACAGTACAAGTCTAATGTATAACCAGCAACATATTGAGCAAATAAGGCGCCAACCATTGATACCGGAGCGATTAACATAACGGCAATCGGTAATGTCCAGCTCTCGTATAACGCAACTAGGAATAAGTATACGAATGTGAAACATAATGCCAAGATAAAGCCGATTTGACCTGTAGATTCTTGTTCTTGTTGAGAACTACCAGACCAAGCAAAGCCCATATCTTTTGGTAAAATTTTATCAGAAAGATTTGCCATAGCCTTCATTGCTTGACCAGAAGAAGTACTTCCTGCACCTTGACCGTTGATTGTTACGGCATTGTACATATTAAATCTTGTCAAACTATAAGGTCCAACGATTGGTTCAAACTTAACCATAGATGATAATGGAACCATATCACCTCTATTATTTTTAACAAATAATCTCTTCAAATCTGGTTCTGCTGTTCTATAATCAGCATCAGCTTGTAACATTACACGATATACACGACCGAATTTGTTAAAGTCGTTTACGTATGTTGTACCATAAACAGCTGCCATAGTTTTGTAAATTTCACTTACTGAAACATTTTGAGCCATAGCTTGTTGTTCATCAACCTTAACCAAAATTTGTGGTAATGTCGCAGTATAAGTTGAGAATACAGATGTCAAACTCTTATCCATATTTGCTGCACGAATAAGTTTCAATGATTCATCATACAATTCTTGAGGAGATCTATCACCTTTATCAAGTAATTGGTATTCAAAACCACCGAATGAACCTAAACCTGGAATTGATGTAGGTTGGAAGGCTACAACTTTTGCAGCAGGGAAGTTAGAAAATCTTGCCCTAATATTTGCAACTACAGCATCAGAAGATTCCTTACGTCCACGTTTTGACCAAGGTTCTAACTGCGCAACAATAAATGCTGTATTTTCACCCGCAAAACCAATGATGTTAATTGTTTGTTCAACCCCCGGAATTTCATTAATACCTTTTTCAACAGTAGTTGCAACCTCTTTTGTTCTTAATGTTGAAGCACCGTCTGGCAATTGGATTTGCGCAAATACCGCACCTTGGTCTTCTTGAGGAATGAAACCTGTTGGAATGATATGTGAAATTACTAAAGCAACAACAATCAATGAACCCAAAGTTACCATTGTGTGTTTTGGTGAATCTACAAAGTAGTGAACAGCATGTAAATATTGTTCTCTAACTTTATTAAACCATTCATTAAATTTCTTGATATATTCTTTTTCTTCTTCGTAAGCATCGCCATTTTTCAAAATCATTGCACATAATGCAGGTGATAATGAAAGCGCAACAATCGCAGACAAGCCCATTGAACAAGCAATACAAACAGCAAATTGTCTAAACATTTGACCATTAATACCAGGAATGAAACATACGGGAACGAATACAGCCATCAATACCAATGTTGTTGCAACAATAGCACCTGTTACCTCAATCATAGTAATAATAGTAGCTTCTTTCTTATCTTTACCCATCTGAATATGTCGCTGAGCATTTTCCAGTACAACGATAGCATCATCTACTACCAGACCTACCGCCAGTACTAAACCGAACAGCATCAACAAGTTTATTGAAAATCCGAATAAACCTACGAAAATAAATACCCCAATCAATGATACTGGAATTGCACAAAGAGGAATAAATGCAGCTCTTGCAGAACCTAAGAATAAATATGTTACTGCTGCAACAAGTGCAACTGCAATTGCGATAGCATATTCTACCTCTTTAATTGACTCACGAATGAATTCAGTCTCATCGTGTTCAATCTTATATTCCATACCTTTTGGGAAACTCTTACTTAATTCTTTTAATCTCTTAGCAGATTTGTTTGCCAAATCGATAGAGTTTGCTTCTGGTAACTGTTTAATAACAATCAAGGCAGAAGATTTACCACCGATGTACGAACCACTTGCATAGTTTTCAGCACCTAGTTCAATTCTTGAAATATCTTTAAGTTTTACGTTTGAACCATCGGTATTAGAGTAAACAACGATATCTTCAAATTGTTTAACATCAGTCAAACGACCTTTTGTACGTAGTGTAATTTTAATATCTTTATGTTCTTTTAAAGGTTCAGCACCCAAGTCCCCAACTGCAGCTTGAGTGTTTTGAGCTTGAATTGCAGCAATAACTTCTGATGCAGATAATTTATAGTTAGCCATTTTAACAGGATCTAACCAAACTCTCATAGAATAAGAAGCTGCACCATAAACATTTACATCACTGGCACCCTCAATACGAGCAAGTTCATCTTTTACATAAATAGAAGCATAGTTTGCTAAATATAGAGAGTCAAACGCATTGTTTGGTGATGTCATAGATACCATCAAAACACCAGGACCACCACGTCTTTTCTTAACCGTCATACCGTAAGTTCTAACTTCACTAGGCAAACGTGGAGTTACAAGTTGTAATCTGTTGTTTACGTTGATTACCGCCATATCAGGGTCAGTACCAACCTTGAAGTAAATTGTAAGTTCATAGGAACCGTTTTGAGAAGTTGATGACATATAAATCATATCTTCAACCCCGTTCAATTGAGCCTCAAGAGGAGCTGCAACTGTATCTCTTACTACGTCAGCACTCGCACCTGTATATGTTGCTGATACAACAACTTGAGGAGGTGTGATTGACGGATAATCTTCCAATGGAAGACCAATCATTGTAATTAAACCTGCAAGTACGATAGTTAATGAGATAACTATCGCAAATTTTGGTCTATTTACAAATGGATTTGCATTATTATTTTGTGATGTTGAATTATTTTTATTTTCTTCGGCCATTTATTTTCTCTACCTAATTAATTTCTTACTTTTTATTATTTTTATCTTCAGAAGCTTTCTCACTAGCTTTCGCATCTAGTTCTTGAACTTCTTGTTCAGATAAAATTCTTACAGGTTTACCAGGCATAACTGATTGAATACCTGAAACTACAACCTTATCACCTTTTTTCAAACCAGATTTGATAACCCAATCAGAACCTTCTTGACCAAAAGTTTCAATTTGTTGAACTTGAGGAAGACCTTTAGCATCTAGTTTATAAACATATTTGTATTGAGGGTTTTCCATAACAGCGATTTGAGGAACAACTGGTGATTCTTGTCTTTGTTTAGAATAAACATATACAGTTGCGTAATTACCGTTGATTAACAAACCTTCTGGGTTAGGGAAAGTAGCTCTCATCATGATAGAACCTGTTGTTGCATCAACTTTGTTGTCGTGGAAGTTTTGTACACCCTTGTGTTCATATTTTGAACCAGATGAGAAATACAAATCAACATCACGATTTACATCTGCAACTTTATCAACCTTCATTAACTCAGTATAATTTTTAGCATCAAGAGGGAATGAAACGTAAATTGGGTCAACACTGTTTACTGTTGTCAAAACTCCAGAAGAAGGAGTTACATAGTTACCAACAGTAATGTTAATCATACCAACTTGACCGTCAACTGGTGCTTTTACGTGAGTATAGCTCAAATTTCTAAGAGCATCTCTATATGCACTATCATTTAAAGCAACTTGCGCTTTGTATGAATCTCTTTGTGCCAAAATTTGGTCATATTGAGCTTTTGATACATAATCTTGTTTTACAAGTTCTGCATATCTTACTAATTGTTTATTATAATAATTTAATTGTGCTCTTGCATTGTCTAAATTTGCTTTTGCTTTATTTGCAGCTAATTGATATTCTTGTGGTTCAATTTCAAATAAAACTTGTCCTTTTTTAACAACATCACCTTCCTTGAAGTATGATTTTGTTAAATAACCGCTTGTTCTTGCAACAATATCAATTCTTGATACTGAAAGAATTCTACCAGGAGCCTCAAATTTTCTTATAACATTTTTTGTTTGAACTTCTTGTACTGCAACAGCAGGAGTATTACCAGCTTTCATTTTTTTCATCATCATGAAACCAGAAAATTGATAAGTTATAAAACGTGCTAAAATAGCACCAATAAATACACATGCAACGATTATAATTGTTTTTTTCATATTATCCCCAAATATTACCTTATTCATGAATAATAACAAAAAAAAAGAGCATGCGGGAAAGATTTTAAGAAACATTAAAAAAAAGACTAACCTCTCGATTAGTCCTTTTAAAATTATGTATTTAGTAAATTCTATTCAGCTTTTGCAGTTTCTTCTGATTTTTCAGATTCAACTTCTTCGCCTTTTTTAGAAAATACAAGTTTGCCATCTTTATAATCTAAAACGATTGTATCGCCAGCTTCGTACTTATTAGTCAAGATTTCTTCTGCTAAAGTATCTTCAACTTTACGTTGAATTAATCTTCTTAATGGTCTTGCACCATAAGCTTCTGAGTAACCGTCGGTTGCTAAGAAATCTTTAACTGCATCAGTAACTTCCATATGTAAATCACGTTCAGCAAGACGTTTGAATAAATCCTTCATCATTAAGTCTGCGATTTGTCTAATTTCTTCCTTAGACAAGTGAGCAAATACAACGATGTCATCAATACGGTTCAAGAATTCTGGTCTGAATGCTTTCTTCATTTCTTCATGAACAGTATCTTTAAGTTTTTCGTATTTATCTTTCTTTTCGTCTTCTGCAACTGTGAAACCAAGCTTAGATTGAGTAGCAATCATGCTTGCACCGATGTTAGAAGTCATGATGATAATTGTATTTTTGAAGTTGATATGACGACCTTTGGCATCTGTTAAACGACCATCATCTAAAATTTGCAACATGATGTTGAATACATCTGGGTGAGCTTTTTCGATTTCGTCGAAAAGAATAACAGAGTAAGGTTTTTTACGGATAGTTTCAGTTAAGCTACCACCGTCATCATAACCAACATAACCTGGAGGAGAACCAATAAGTTTAGATGTAGAATGTTTTTCCATGAATTCTGACATATCTACACGAACCATATTGTCCTCTGAACCAAATACAGCTTCTGCTAATGCTTTTGCTAATTCAGTTTTACCAACACCAGTAGGACCAGCGAAGATAAAGCTACCAATTGGTCTGTTTGGAGATTTCAAACCAACTCTTGCTCTTCTGATTGCTTTTGAAATTGAAACAACAGCATCGTGTTGACCAATAACTCTAGCATGTAATGTATCTTCTAATTTTAGAAGTCTTTCGCTTTCGCCTTCTGTTAATTTTGTAACAGGAACACCTGTCATTGTTGAGATAACTTCTGCAACATTTTCTTCAGTTACAACTGGTTTATTTGCTTCTTGTTCTTCTCTTAGAGAATCATTTAATTCTCTAATTCTTTCTTTACAATCAGCTTCGTCATCTCTTAAAGCAGAAGCTTTTTCAAATTCTTGATTTCTGATAGCTTCTTCTTTTTCTTTAATAATTCCACGAAGTTCTTTTTCAAGCTCTTTACCTTCTGGAGAAAGGTTGCTTACTGATAAGCGAACTTTTGAACTTGCTTCATCAATAACGTCGATAGCTTTATCTGGTAAAAATCTATCAGTGATATATTTACTAGATAATTTTGTAGCTGCAACGATTGCATCATCTGAAATTATTAATTTGTGGTGTTCTTCATATTTAGATTTCAAACCTTTGATGATTTGAATTGTTTCGTCAATTGAAGGTTCTTCAATCATTACACATTGGAAACGTCTTTCTAGAGCAGCATCTTTTTCAATGTGTTTTCTGTATTCATCAAGAGTAGTTGCACCGATAACTTGGATTTCACCTCTTGATAAAGCAGGTTTTAAGATGTTAGCTGCATCGATAGCACCTTCAGCAGCACCAGCACCCATTAATGTGTGCATTTCATCGATAACTAAGATAATGTTACCAGCTTGACGAATTTCGTCCATGATTTTTTTAAGACGTTCTTCAAATTCACCTCTGTATTTAGTACCAGCAACTAAAAGACCCATGTCTAATTGGATAATTTTTTTGCCGTCCAAGATATCTGGAACATCGCCGTTAACGATTCTTGTTGCTAAACCTTCTGCAACAGCTGTTTTACCAACACCAGGTTCACCTAAAAGAACTGGGTTGTTTTTAGTACGACGTGCAAGAATTTGAATTACACGTTCAATTTCTTTTTCTCTGCCTACAACTGGATCAAGTCTTTGTTCAGCAGCAGCAAGAGTTAAATCAGTACCGAACTCATCTAAGCTTGGAGTTTTAGCCTTGCTTGTAGATGAAGAAGAACTGCTACCCCCAGAAGAAACTGGTTGAGGTTTAGATTCTCCTAAAATTTTAATTACGTTACTTCTGATTTTGTTCAAATCAACACCAGAATTTTCAAGGACTCTAGCAGCAACGCCTTCACCTTCTCTTATTAAACCTAATAATAAGTGTTCAGTACCGATGTAATTATGTCCTAATTGTCTAGCTTCGTCCCATGACAATTCCAAAACTCTTTTAGCTCTAGGAGTAAATGGGATTTCAACAGCAACGAAACCAGAACCTCTGCCGATAATTTTTTCAACTTCAACTCTAGCATCTTTTAAGTTAATACCCATAGATTTAAGAGTTTTAGCAGCGACACCAGTACCTTCACCGATTAAGCCTAATAAAAGTTGTTCAGTACCAACAAAGTTATGACCTAAACGTCTTGCTTCTTCTTGAGCAAGCATGATAACTTTTATAGCTTTTTCTGTAAATCTTTCAAACATATTTGTATCCTCATTTTATACAAGAATATTTTAATTAAAACAAAAAAAAGTTTCAAGATGTAAATATTTTTATCAAGTAGTTGACAATTAAAAATTTTTCTAATATGATAGTTACACAGACAGGCTCCCATCGTCTAGAGGCCTAGGACACTTCCCTTTCACGGAGGCGACGGCGATTCGAATTCGCCTGGGAGTACCATTTTAAAAGACTTGCTACGGCAAGTCTTTTTTAGTTGTAATTTAACGAGTAAACTGATTTTGTACGGTTAGATTGATTAATTTTCAAAGTCATGGGTATTTTTAATTGATTCAAAACTGACATAGGTCGTTCTTGGCGAGATAAAATCGAGCCTTAGAAGAACGAATGTAAAATACTAACATTCAAACAATCTTTGATTGTGTATGAATGTTAAGTGTTATTGCCAAAGGTCGGAATTGGTGTTCCAATTCTTCTAATCCAGAGTTATTTTTCTTAATACCCTAACAAAAGATAAAGAAAATATTTTATGCTCTTAATATCCAATATTGAGCATTTGTTTCTTCTCGTGCACCTGATTTGTTATCAAGCAATAAATCTGTTTTAATAATATCAAAATTATTTGCTTTGATGTATTCTTCATATTCTTGTTTTGTTCTATAAATCGCACTGTAGTTCGTTTTTAAATCTTTTGATTCAAAGTTGTTTAGTGTTAAACGAGAGTCCATTAGACTAATGGACTCCTGAATATATAAATATTCAGGAGCTACTCTACTAAAAACTTCAAAAATATTTGAAATATTTGCATCATTAATATACATCAAAACACCGGTACAAATTATTAAATTAAAATCTGATGTGAATATTTCTTTATCTAAATCTAATATAGAATTGTTATAGAATTTTATATTTGGATAATTTGCAAATTTTTCAGAAGCATAATTGATAAATCCTTCCGAAAAATCTACTCCTACATAATATTCAAATTTATTCTGCAAATTTTCTGCCCAACGACCAATGCCACAGCCGATATCTAAAATTTTTGGATTTTGAATTTTTTCAATAACCTCCTCGACTATTTTTATTTCCTTTTCATTTCTGGTATTTTGTTCGCGACCTGTATTGTCAGAGCCAAGTAAAACTGTTTGCAAATTATTAATATTATTTGCTCTCTTTTGCCAAAATTCTTTTGTCGAATTATTGTCTATATCTATTTTTTTTGTGTAAACTCTTGTTTGCATACAATTTTCCTTCCTCTTTTTAAGTTTCCAAACATTGATTAATTTCGATTTCTTAGATAAATTCATAATTACTGATTCTAAATAATTTTGTTTTTAAATCTCCACCTAACAATGCAATTTCTATATTGTATTTTTCAAGTTCTTGTTTCCTAACAATGATAATTATACATTTTATACAGAATTCATACAAATTTTAATAAATTGATAGAAGTCATAAAGTGGTTTTAGACTTTTTTGATTTTTATACAAACCTATAAATATATAATAAAAATTCAATACACAGTGTTTTGAATACATTTTGAACAGGGACAATGAATTGTTGTACTTTAATCGACCTGATAACAGATACAATAATTTTATACTGTAATCTCGATATAGAGCATCTTTCAACAAAAGCACTTCCAATCTAATTTAACTTGTGTTAAAGTTTAGAAGTGATTATCTAATAATACATTTGGATATTGGTAAAAGAACAAATTCTAAACTTTTTAAGGCTTCTTTTATGCAAAAATTTGCCAATAGGTTTTTAAATGCGACAAACAAGTTAAATTCGATACAAATTATTGACATACCTAAAAGTGCAATATTAGGTTCTGACCAACTACTCAGATTAAGATAAAGGATAAACAATGAAACATTTTACAATAGGTCCAGTTGAATTATATCAAAGCACAAAAGAAGTCAGATTGCACGATTTTGTACATTTTAGAACGAATGAATATTCTGAAATTGTAAAAAATAGTCTTAATAAACTTTCAAAACTTTTAGGTAATAATGAACCGAACTCTTTAATTTATTTTGCCTCAAGTGGAACGGCTATTATGGAAGCAACTGTTGAAAATTGTGTCTCTGATGAAGATAAAGTTCTTGTTATAAATGGTGGCGCTTTTGGACATAGATTTTGTGAATTGCTTGAATATCATAACAAGAATTACAAATCTGTTGATTTAAAATGGAATGAAACATTAACTCTTGAACATATAAAACCTTATGAAAACAATGATTTTACTATGCTATTTGTTAATTTAACTGAAACACAAACTGGTCAATTATATGATATAAAATTATTATCTGACTTTTGCAAAAGAAATAACATGATGTTAGTTGTTGATGCAATATCAACATTTCTTGCAGATGAATATGATATGGAAAAATATGAAATTGACTTAACTATTATTAGCTCTCAAAAAGGTCTATGCCTATCTCCTGGAATGGCATTTGTATCTTTTAGTAAAAAAATGTTAGAAAAAATAGAAAAAATGCCACTTCCTGCTTCAAAGTATTTTGATTTTAAAGATTATTTAAAAAATATTGAGAGAGGACAAACTCCATATACTCCACCAGTTTTTGTAATGTATGAATTGCAAGATATGCTTGAATTTATCGAAAAGGAAGGTGGCATAAAAGCACGATTAAATTTCATAAAAGAAAAAGCAGCTTATTTTAGAAAAAAGGCAAAAGATTTGAAATTAACGATACCAAATTATCCATTATCAAATGCATTAACACCTTTATATTTTGAAGATGTTGATACTTACGAAGTAATTCAAATTTTAAAAAATAAATATGGCATTTTTGTAAATCCATGTGGAGGTAATTTAGCAAGCTCTCTTTTAAGAGTAACACACATTGGAAATACAACAATTGAGGATATTGATGAATTATTTAAAAAATTATTATTATCAATTAACGAAGTTAAAACGAGGATAAAAAAATGATAGGAAATAAAACCGTAGTTTATACATCAGGAACATTTGATATGCTTCATATTAATCATTTAAAAATGATTGAATATGCAAGAGCATTAGGAGATATATTGATTGTCGGTGTTAATACAGATGAGCTTGTAGCAAGTTATAAGTCAACTCCTATAATTCCTTTTGAAGAACGTATTGCATTAATGAAAGCCATAAAGGGACCAGATATTGTAATTCCTCAGCGCTCATTGGATCATACTGATAAAGTTGATAAACTTCATTTTGATATATTTGTTGTTGGTGATGATTGGGTTGGAAAATACGATTATTTAAAAGAACAAGGAGTTCAAGTCATTTATTTCCCTTACGGAGAAGGAACAAGTTCATCTAAGCTTAAAAAGAAAATTTATAATAACTATAAAAAATTACAAGATAAAGCAAATAATCATTTGCCAATTGATATCGAAATTAATAACTCTAAAAATATTTAAAAGTCGTTTACGTACATAACTACAAATTGGAATATTAAAACTACTTACTCCAATTCGTTTTAATAAAAATATCATTACCTTTGAATGTGTATGTATCTACATCTGTATAAAGTTTTTTAAGTTTAAAAAAATGAGAAGGGTGCCAATAATGATGATTAGGTATTACTAATTGATGGATTTCGCCACCTATTGATTCTCTAAATTCTTTTTTAGTATATGGATTTTTAGCATTTTTTATCAAATTTTTTGTTGCTAAATATGGAACATCTGCATTTGTCATAAATTTATAGCTTACGTTAAGGGTTTCCTTTTGATTAATATCTTTAACCATTAATAATGGGTTATAATGATACATATAATTTTCTATATTTTTAGTTTTTCTTTGCGAAATAAAACAACTACCGTGATCTGATACAATAATTATCTTAGAATTGTCATATAAATTGTTTGATTTTAGATAATCAAACAATGCGGCAAGTTTAATAAATGCAACAAGATTTGCATTATATTCTTCTTTTTCAGCTTCACCTTCAAAAGAATTTGTATAGAAATTTTCTTTTAAATTATCAGCATACTTTTTCAAAATATTATCAGGTATTTTTCCATGAGTTATCATGCTGTTTATTACAACAAAACTTTTATTTTTGGATTTATTATTTATAAGTTTTGGAAGTAAGTCAAACATCTCTATACTTGAGTTAAAAGTAAGGTTGTCTACATCATTATACGCATCTTTATCCATAAAAAGCTTATAAATGAAATCTTTAATACATTTTGGAGAAACCATCATTGTTGTAAAATAAATTGAATTATTAAAGGATATTTTGCTAGGAATTTTATTTTTATTTTTACAGTATATTCTACTAAACAAGTTATAGTCATTTTCTATACCATTTTGTTTATAAAAGTCTTTATCATATATATCTTTAAATCCAGCCCAAGGCATATCCAATAACGAAATGTTATAGCCATTTTCTTTATATAATTTTGGTAATACTAATAATGATTGATTATAAGTATCTTCAATTGAATTTTGGCTAGAATTTATATTTTGCGGAGTATATTCATAACCTCCTATTAACGCAGGATATGCAATAATTGTTTGTGTAGCATAAGACAACGTGTTTGGATAATATGTAAATCCATTAAAAGATTTTTTTATATCAGGAATATCTTTTAAAATATGTGGTAAATATACTCCAACAGATCTATCAAGCATAATAATAATCACATTAGGTTCCGTTTGGCTTAAATTTATTTTAAAATCTATATTTTGAGTATCATTGCTATTTTTAATATTATTATAATCAATAGCTATTTTATAAATATTATACAAAGAAACACTAAGTAAACTTGCTAGTATAACACTTAATAATGTTATTAAAATTTTTGTTTTTTGCTTTTTTAATAATAAAAGAACTAAAAACATAATTAATAAATAAACTATAAAATCCAAGAATACATTACAAAAATCATACGCAGAACCATATAAAGTAAAATCAGAATACTCAAAGTTAAAATTTGCAGATAACGTCCCAAAATTTATCTTAGTACTTACAAATAATTCATAAATAGCTCCAAAGAGTAGACCAACTGAAAATCCAGTGAATGCAAATTTTTGTTGTGGATTTAAGGTAGAAAAATATACATATATTGGCCATAACGCAAAGCAACCGATAGATATTGTAAATATATTTATAAAAAACGATTTTATATCAAACATCATAAAAGTGAACACATCAGAAGAAATGATATTTGTAGGGTTTAAAGCTCCAAATACAAAGACGAAAGAAATACATGTAAGAACAAAAATTGTATTTTCGCCGGCAAGGGTACCGACAACTCCGTCCCA